>JBGPGJ010000180.1:0-4925 GCA_041483795.1 Sulfurifustaceae bacterium | reverse complement strand
CGGGCCATGATGCTGTTCTAATGTGAGGATGTTTGGCGTGACGTTAGCGTAGCTCGACTGGGATGCCTCACTCCGTCCCTTTATTGTTTGTCAAAGCGCTAAATATCGGTGCGTTGGGGCAGAAGGTATTTTCCCCTTCGACTTTTCCGGCGAGCCATCGTTCGCACAAGTCCTCAGCCCGACATTTCCGGCACCGGCTACGGATGTCTTCGAAGATGGCCTCCTTGTCACCTCGCGCGGCGATGTCGTGGTCCACGCCGGCACGCATTAACATGCGCATCATGCGCTTTTCTGAGCTAGCTCTCAGGTATCTTGTAAGCCATACGAACAGGGCGACAATTACGGCCATCATGACTAGGGCGACGCCGATCTCGAACAGAGTAGGGTTCATGGTCCAGTTCTCCTCTTGCACGCCAAGTAACTTGATAATTCGCGAGGAGAAAGTATCACCAGCCAAAGCGTCCCTGACTTTGACTTGGATCAAGTTCCGCTTTGTTTACGGATTTAGTCAGGCAATGCGGGATCGTGTATTAGCGAAAACTGGAATCTGACCCTGAGGTTTCCCCTCATGTGGCGATACCTACCACAATGTCGTAGTTAAGGGGTGGTGAGCCAGCGGAATCCCAGGGCTGGAACGTATTTTGACTCATTCAGCGTGCTTATTGACCCGGATGGATCTCAACGCCGCGTGTGAGCGGCCGAGGCCGAGCAAAGACTCCCAACCCCTTTTTTGTCTTCGCGGTAGCGGTAAGATGCTCAGTCCAGCTTACCAATCAAGCGATAGCCAGCAATTAGAATTCCGAATCCGACGTACAACCCCACTAACGCAACAAGCATTAGCTTCGCCATCGCGGAACTTATTGTATTCGTTGCCGACAGAAAAATGATCACGCCAACGAAACCAGCAAACGACGCAGCGATACTAATGATCGTGATCATCGTTCTTTTTTTTAACATAGATTATACCGATTCTCTCGATGACACCTTCATGGTTGAGTCTAAACGTGACGCCTAATATCTGAGTATATGGACACTGCGGCAATTGATTCCCGCGGCGGTCGGTATATTGGAATAGCAAGTGCCTCAAAACACAAGGAAGTCCGGGGCGTATTCGGAACCGCTAAGGGGGAAATACGACTTCTGCGGGCATGCGCGGCTTTTCCGCGTCGGTTGTTGCCTGGGCGTAGTGCCAATAGCTGCTTCTGATACATTGCGGACGTTCGTGCATGCCGAAATCCGTGGTACATCCCCTATTGTTTCCTTGTGTGCTCGATTAAAACACTTTGGGCCGCGGGATCAACTAGTAACTGCGCCCGTCAACAGGGACCCTCTTTAACGAGGACAGCTCGACGCCCTCCAAGCAACGCACATTAACCGCCGCCGTTGCCGAACCGGAACGATCGCTGCCGAAGCCGAACGGAGCGCACCCGCACTTCGGACAGAAATGGTGTTTAATGACGTGCTTGTTGAACGTATACGTGGAAAGAGCCGATTCCGGTACATTTAAATTCAACTGAGTTCTGGGCACGAACCACAGCAAATATCCCTTGCGACTGCAATGGGAACAATTACACTCCATGGCCTGGTTCAGCTCGCCCTCGACCTCAAATGAGATTTGCCCGCAGTGGCAACTACCTTTGTACTTCATTGAACTCCTCCAAGGTCGAGACGCTCTTCACTTATTTAAGTCTTAACTTGTGCGAACTTCGCGACGGCCAGACCTGCCAAGGTCCAACCGATCAGAATGTCTAAGATCGTGACTACGATATACGGCGTTGGAAATCCAAACCAATTCCAATACGGCGCGTGACTCACAAACCCGATGATCAGACCAACGAGTGCAAAGAACCCGACTTTCCCCCAGAAAGTTAAACCGCTGGTTTGACTCAACAACATGAGTACCAGAAAGGCCGATACGATTTGAATTACTACGCCGGTGGCCATTTGTTTGCCCATGTTCATCTCAGTACCCTCCGGCAACACATTCACAAACGCCCCGACCTGGTTCGGCCCATGATCCTTTTCCGAATACGGCAAGTAGTACACGCCTCTTTGCGGCGAATTTTCCTTTAGCGCCTGAGAAATGGCCGCCTCATTGGTGAACTTATTGACCACCATCATGTGCCAAGGGAGCACGACCCACGAGACAAATCCCCAGACAAACAGCACCAATCCAGCCGCACCACTTAACAGTGCATTTTTTTTCACGGCATCCTCCTCGTGATTTGATGATTGAAGGTATAACGAAACTGTAGAAAAGTCCCCTTCGTCAATACTCTTGAAGCAGAATTGATGTGAAGCAAAATCATGCACGGAGGGTTCCGAATTCGCAATTACGCTATTCAGGAGGTTTGCGCTTCGATGCGATCGCGCGTAGTTTCTTTGCATCGGCGGCGTCCTTATCGCGCCCCGACGCCTTCTTGTTTTTGAGCAACGCGTCCCAGCCAAGTAGGGAAACGGGAACTCCATCGAGTTCGGTTTTCACCCGCCCCGCCCAGGCTTCCTCGAACTCGACGCCAGAAATGGACGTCAACAGATCGATGCGATTTGGGGGATGACCAAGTTGCACGACGTTACCGGGTCTGACCAAGTCTTCGGGCGTTAGCGAAATTTCAGAAAAACCGAACGATAACAGTGCCTGCAACAGACGCTCTGCGTTGTCGCGTGTCGGTCTTACTAGAAAATCAATGTCTCCCGTGAAGCGCGGGTAACCGTGGAACGCGACGGCGTGCCCGCCGACGATGACGTAGTCAATCGCGAGAGAGTTGAGTAAGCCGATAAACTCTCTCAAATCGCGATGTAGTTTCACCAGCGGACTCCTGGTTGGCGGCAATCAGTTGCAGCAGGATGTCGAGGCGTTGTGGCGGCGTGAGGGAGGCGTAGTACTCTTCGTCCGCGCGATCGGCTTCTTCGAAGCTATGAAAAACATGAAGTGCTTTCTGCATGACTTCGACAGCATAGCATATGTGTATCTTTTAAGCCTCGCGACGCGCATCTCTCCGTCCGAGCGCATCGAGTTCGGTTGGTGGGACGGCAACGACGTGCGGCGCAATTATTTCATCGCGCGCGACGCCGTCGGCGCGTGGTTATGAACCTATCGTAAACTCGGCGGGGAGCACGACCCACGAGACAAATCCCCAGACAAACAGCACCAATCCAGCCGCACGACTTAACAGTGCGTTTTTCTTCACAGCATCCTCCTCGTGATTTGATGTTTGAAGGAATAACGCGGAGCTAAGCCGCGCCGGCCCCGGACAGAACCACGAAGCGCCTGCGACGTTTCACGGCGCCGGCTAGAGCGCCTGGTTGGGTGCGCCTAAAACTTGGCGATACGCTATTTGAACAACGCTTCATAGGCCACAACGGAAAATGTTAGTGGAAAGATTGCGGTATCAAACACGAAGCTGAACGGAAGATCGATCAAGGGGTGCTGTGGCGGGTTGACTTTGAACTTGGATACTCCGATATCGTCGTGCCTGAGGGTATTCATATCGAGGCGTGTCCCGCTGTACACCTTAGGGCTCCCCGACTCCGCCTCCGATATGGTTCTGTACGTCGCACATCCAGTTGTGGTCGATAAGACCAAAGTTGCGACAAAAGCCAATGTCGTCGATTTTAGGATTTTCATAGATGCTTCCTCCCGTCGCGCAATAATCACCCATCATTTGAGTATACGGACGCTGCGGCAATTAATTGCTACAGCGGTCGGTATATTGGAATAGTAACTACCTCAAAATACAAGGAAGTCCGTGGGCGTATTCGGAACCGCTACGGGGGATATACGACTTTTGCGCGTATGCCCGACTTTTCCTCGTCGGTTGTTGCCCGGGCGCAGCACCAATAGCTGCTTCCGACCCGACGCGGACATTGGCACTGATCACACGATCAAACATTAGCAAATAATGTGATCCGACCCGAATATTCCTGGCCAGTCGCCACCGCGACCACAGGATGCGGATGCATAAGAAACCAGATGGAACAACCCGTCTAACGTGAAGCTCATGAGGTTGGCTTACGTAAGACTTCGCTCATCTCTTTGTTGCGCTTAGCCCTGCGGCGTCCGATCCAAATGCAAAAAACCAAAACCGCAAAAAGGACCAAAACCATCGCCACGCTTGAGACGTCGTGCCAATTGATTGTCATTTCATTCTCTCCGGATATTTCGTCTGCATTGTAACGGCAAGATTGAGGTGTCTAACGTCCGCGTTCAGCCGCCGCCGAAGGCGGTCGGCTGCGACGCGTTGTTATGCAGCATTGGATTACTTCGACTTTGCCCCAATTCAAAATCCTCGTAAGTAAATCGATGTTTCCAAAATCACACGGAGATTCATCCTTCAAATTAATTTGATACGCGACCCTTTACTGCGTTAGCCCGGGCACTATAGGTGATACGGCCAGTGACATCCGCCGGCAGGCGCGCGCGCATCCGCGCTTTGAGAAGCGCGCTATCCTCGGACGCCATCGCTGCGAACTTTGGACCGACGCTCGGCCCCACTAGGATGGTCGTCCAGAAGTCGTCGAAATCGGCGAACGTCCGTTGCACGGTGATCTCCCGCGTTTCGACGGTATCCAGACCCGCACCAGTCCACAAGTCCCGCATTGCGTCTATTCGAGACGCGCCAGGGCTTGGCGGTACCGGAACTGCAACGCCCAGCGCACGCATTTCAACGTGCAACGCCTCGTAAGGGAAACCACCGCCACACATGTCCCACGCATAGGCTGCGACGATCCCGCCGGGACAGACCACCCGTGTCATTTCGGCGACGCCTTTGACCGGCTCTGGAACGAAGAAAACCACGAGCGGCATCACGGCCGCGTCGAACGCGTCCTCCGGGAAAGGCACTGCCATGGCATGACCCTGGCGGAACTCTGCGGCGCGCGACGCCGGACGTGTGCGAGCAAAGGCGAGCTGTCCCTCAGACTGG
>JBGPGJ010000179.1:0-4930 GCA_041483795.1 Sulfurifustaceae bacterium | reverse complement strand
CGATTGCCGCTCCAGCCGCCGCCCCAGACAACACCTTTTCCTCCGCTACTTTATTCGGATCCACACCCAACTGTTGGCGCGCGTATTCCTTGCAAATGACGTTGTCCTCGGTGAACTGATCGAACGGTTTGCCGGGTGCCGGCATGACTCTGACACTCGGTCCTTCCGGGATCGATGCACATCCGGCAAGCGCAGCGCCGACTGCTGCGCAGAGTAGTGCTTTGCCGAGATTCATAACAACTCTCCTAAATATGTTCATTGAGCCGGTGCGCCTTGCGGTGTAGCCGGTACTGTTTTCCATCCGCCCGGACAGGATGGCACATAGGGGTAATAACTTTTGGCCGATTCACAGTAATACCAATATTGCACCGGCGCCGGGGGTGCCTGGGCAGGTGGCGTGCCTTGCTGAACCACCACTACGGGTGGCGTATAAGGATCTGGATAGGGGTAAACCGCATACGGATAGAAATACCACATGCTGCCTACCACCCACCACCATCCCCAGCGGCCATCGTGGAAGCTGTGGTGCCAGAAACCGGCGCGCCAACGAGGAAAATCGTGAACGTGGAAAACCCGAATATCCCCGTGGAAGCCGTGGCGATCCTCGTGGAAGCCATGGTCATCCCCGTGAAAGCCGCGGCCATCCCCGTGGCGGTCTCGATCCCCGCCACGGTCCGCGTTGGCAGCAATCGGTACCACGGCCACGAGCGATGAGAGGGCAAGCGCCAAGCCTATCGCTTTAGCAATCTTCATTTGCGGTTCCTCAAAGTGTGCCCATCGATATCTTACGCTGCTTTATGAGCGCGGAGGTGAGAGATCACTGGTCATGCCGGTGGTCCCCAGGATGATCTTTATAACCCCCCATGGTCCCTTGATGTCGAACGATCTCGTTCAATGTTTTGCGTTGCCCGGGGTCCAAGATCTGTTGCAGCTTGGCGGTGGCATCGGCAAGTTGCGCCAGCTTTTGGGCGTGGTTTTGCGCTAGCTCCGCGCGAAAACGCGTCACCGCGGCGGCGTCGGCATCGGCCGCCGGTCTCGTCGGCCGCATCCCGAACAAACCCTCGACGGACTTGGTGTAGTCGGTCCAGGCATCCTGTTGGGAGGTGTTAATTTGAAGGCGTTTAGCCATCTGATCCAGATGCGCATGCATCCGCTCGCGCATGTGGCTTTGCCGGGTAGCCGCATCTTCCGCGGTTACGGGATTACCGCCGATATCCGCTTGGCTCATCACTGGAATTGTAACGGCGATCAAGGTGGCGGCGATGGCGATGGGGCTGAAGTTGCGAGCGACGAAAGTGCGATGGGTTTTCACGGTATTCTCCTCGGGTTGGGTAAGGGATATAACGCCGTTACCGCCCATTGGTTTACATGGTAAAAGCCGATTTTTGAATCTCGATTTTCGATGGTGTGACGACAAACCACTTATTTTGAGTCTCCCAAGAGTGATAAAGTTCTCAACTATGAAGCAACCGCTAAAATTAATTTCCACTTTCGTTTTATTGACGGTTCTGGTGGCCGGCTGCGTGATCATGCGCGCGCCGGTTTCCGAAAATGCGGCGGTCGTCGCATTGGTGGACAACGCGCACGCTGACGTGGGGGTCAGACGTTTTCCCAACGCCGCGGCGACGCTGGAGCGTGCTTTGCGACTCGAGCCGAAGAATCCACGTTTATGGCAAGAGCTGGCGCGTGTATATATGAAGCAAGGCGATTATGCGCAGGCGGAAAATCTGGCAGCGCGTTCGAATTCCTGGGCCGGCGGCGACAATGAACTGCGCGCCGAGAACTGGCGCCTAATCGCCGAGACGCGCGCCGCCCGCGGCGATGAAGAAGGTGCGCAAGCGGCACTGGAGCGCGCCAGGCACTGAGGCGACGTATTCATGTGGCGTTGAAGTGCGGCCGAGGAGGGTGCGCGGTGATACCCAATAATCTCGTTTGCTGGAAGTGCGGCGCGGCGCTTGCGGAATTGCCGCTGCCGCTGAGCCGGCTCGCGGAATGCCCGGCGTGCCGCGCGTACCAGCACGTCTGCCGCATGTGTCGGATGTTCGATCGCTATGCACCCAAGCAATGCAGCGAGCAGGATGCGGAAGAAGTAAAGGAAAAGGAGCGCCCGAATTTCTGCGACTACTTCAAGCCGAATCCGAACGCATATCGCAAGGGCGATCCCAAATCGCAGGTGGCGAAATCCAAACTCGATTCGCTCTTCGGTGGCGATAGGGGCGAGACGGAAAACAAGGCCGACGCCGCACGCGGCAAGCTGGACGGGCTTTTCGGCAAGGGCGGGAAGTGACGACCCGTCTTCACGACGATGAAGAAAGATCTGTTGATTGATTTTCTTCTCTCCGCCGCCGCTGGCGCGGCGATATGGGCGTTGTCGCCGGCGATCGTCGGCAAGCCGGAACCGTGGGACGCCGAGTCTCTCTATTACGTTCTCGCCTTGCTGGCAGTGGGGCTGCTCTTGGGGCTCGTCCGTCCGCGCCGATTCTGGATGCATTATCCCGGCGTGTTTTTCGGCCAGTTGATCTACATGCTGTTGTTTCTGCCGGTAGGGCCGCTCATCGTGATTGGTCTCATATTTTTGGCGGGCTATTCGCTGCTCTCGTTGGCGGGTGCCGCCGGCGGGGCGGGCATGCGTCGCCTGGCCGGCAGAGGGTCGGGAGGCGATGGCGTTCGATGACAAAGGTAAAGAAGAGCAAACCGCCGAAAGATGTCGGTGCGCCGGCGAAGCAAAACCTTAAGGCCGCCGCCCAGCGGCGCCAAGTGCTGCGCTCGCATTACGCCGCCAAGTATCGGGTACGCTGAAATCCGCTTATTTTTAAGGCCTGCCGGGTCTTTTCCAGGCCGGCTTGCCGACGCGGCGTATCTGTATATAATTGCAGTACTGTATATATAAACAGGATTCTCGCCGCCATGCTTACCCCGCGCCAACAGGAAATTCTCGGCATGATCCGTCGGCACCTCGCCGAGACGGGTCTGCCGCCGACGCGCGCCGAGATTGCACGCAGCTTTAAATTCAGCTCACCCAATGCGGCCGAAGATCACCTGCAAGCGCTCGCGCGCAAAGGCGCGATCGAACTCGTGCCGGGCGCTTCGCGCGGGATTCGTTTGGCGGAAGAGGGTCTGCCGATCGTGGGACGTGTTGCCGCCGGTCATCCGATTCTGGCCGAGGAGAACATCGAAGACCACGTGAATGTGGATGCCCGGTTGTTCCAGCCGCGCGCGGATTACTTGTTGCGCGTGCGCGGCATGAGCATGCGCGATGCCGGTATTCTCGATGGCGATCTGCTTGCGGTGCATCGGGTGCGCGAGGCGCGCAGCGGGCAGATCGTGGTCGCGCGCCTCGAGAACGACGTCACGGTGAAGCGTTTTCAACGCCGTGGGAATGTGGTGCGGTTGTTGCCCGAGAACTCTGAATTCAAACCGATCGAAGTGAACCTGCGCGATACGCCGTTCGCAATCGAAGGCGTGGGCGTGGGCATCATCCGCGCCAGTAAATTCCGATGAATCTCCCCGACGTTCTACAACGCGCCGATGTTTGGCGCGGCAGTGAAGCTCCCTCTGTTTCCGGCGTGTCGTCCGGATTCGTGGCGCTCGATGCGCTATTGCCCGGGGGCGGTTTTCCGCTCGGTGCGTTGACGGAAATTCTGACGCCGCGTTTTGGCATCGGTGAACTTCGCCTGGTGCTGCCCGCCATCGCGCGCCTCGCGCGCGAACGCTGGCTCGCGCTCATCGCACCGCCCTATGTGCCGTACGCACCGGCGCTCGCGCGCGCGGGCGTGGATCTGGCGCACGTGCTCGTGGTGCATGCACGCGGGCAACGGGACGTGTTGTGGTCCATCGAGCAGGCGCTGCGCGCGGGTACTTGCGGCGCCGTGCTTGCCTGGCCCACGCAGCCGGACTTCACGGCATGGCGGCGGCTGCAGCTTGCGGCGGAGGCGGGCGCTGCATTGGGTATGTTGTTCATGTCGTCGCGCCACGCCGCGAGCGCTTCGCCCGCGGCGCTGCGGCTGCGTCTCGACGCGGAACCCGATGGGCTCGCGGTGCACGCGGTGAAGCGCCGCGGCGGCTGGCCCGCGGGGCCGGTGAGTCTGGATTGGTCTGCATTGCGACAGGGTCGTCGCCTGCGCCACGAGGTGCATCATGCTGTGGCTATGTCTCGATCTTCCCCGTCTTCCGCTCGAGATCTTCACGCGCGGATGCGGCACGCCTGACGGTACGGACGCGTTTGCGGTAAGCGCAGGGCAGGCGCGCGCGCAAAGCGTGTTGCTCGCAAACGAGGCGGCGACGCGTTATGGCATCCAACCCGGCATGCCGTTGAGCGCGGCGCATGCGTTGAGCGCGAATCTGCGCGTGCACGTTCGCGACACGGCGGCGGAGTGCGAAGCGCTCGGGCATCTGGCAGCCTGGGTCGGGCAGTTCACGTCGCAGGTGAGTATTGTTTCGCCCCGGGCTTTACTGCTCGAAATAGAAGGTAGTCTCCGTCTTTTCGGCGGTCTCGAATCGCTGCGTCATGCGTTGCGTGCAGGTGTGTTGGGGCTCGGGTACAACGCGGTGCTTTCGGTTGCGCCGACGCCGCTGGCGGCGGCCTGGCTCGCGCGCGCGGGAGACGAGACACCGATTACCGATCTGCCCGCGCTCGCGGGCCGCTTGTTCGAGTTGCCGCTCGCCTGTCTCGATCTCAACCAAAATCAATACGTTTTATTGCGCGATATCGGACTCACCACACTCGGCGAGTGTTTGCGATTGCCGCGCGATGGGCTCGCGCGGCGCCTCGGCGCGGAATTCGTCATCGCCCTCGATCGTGCCTTCGGGAGACTGCCCGATCCACGTACGCCATTCGTGGCGCCGCCGACCTCCGAAGCGCGGCTGGCATTGCCCAGCGCTGTGGACTCGACTGAAGGTCTGTTGTTCCCACTTAATCGGCTGCTGCTCG
>JBGPGJ010000178.1:0-4934 GCA_041483795.1 Sulfurifustaceae bacterium | reverse complement strand
CCGCCATTGACGCGAGAGCAGGATAACGCCGCTCAACAAAAGACATGACCAGAGAATGCGGTGGCTGATCACTTGCAGCGCCGGGACGTGCTGCAGCCACTTGAAGTAAACAGGAAACAATCCCCAGCTGACGTATGCGCCGAGGGCGTACAGAATTCCCCTGTTCATGACTCTCTCCGTTGCAAAAACGGAAGGTAGTTGGAATTCGAAAGATACGTGGTCGCAGGAAAGCAAACAACCAGCTTATGGCGGTGTGCTCGACCAGGGAGCATCCAAAACAGTTACTTATTTACAGCCTGCGGGATTCGAGCTCCATTACTCCGCCCGCTGCTTCATTGCAGGACTTTATCTATCATTGCGTGGCGGAAGAATTACGGCGAAGGGACAAGAGATGGCGAAGAACGTGATGCTCAAGGTGGCCGATGCCCTTGCCGGCTTCATCAAGCTCGAATCGGCGGGAGGGTTGTTACTCGTCGCGGCTGGGCTGCTGGCGCTGGTTCTCAGTAATTCGCCGCTTCGAGACGTTTATACGGACCTGCTTGGTCTACCGGTCGAGGTGCGGATCGGATCTCTTGGTCTCGGAAAACCGCTTTTGCTCTGGATAAACGATGGCCTAATGGCTGTCTTCTTTCTGCTTGTCGGATTGGAGATCAAGCGCGAGATCGTCGAAGGGGAATTGTCCACGCCCGCGCGGGTCGTGCTACCCGTCGCCGCCGCGCTGGGGGGAATGGCTACGCCCGCCCTCATTTATGTCTTTCTCAACCGAGGCGATCTCGCAGCCCTCAAGGGTTGGGCCATTCCCACCGCGACCGATATCGCGTTTTCCCTCGGAATCCTCTCGCTGCTCGGTAACCGGGTGCCGGTGTCGTTGAAGGTTTTCCTGACGGCGGTTGCAATCACGGACGACCTCGGCGCTATCGTCATTATCGCGATCTTCTACACCGAAAATCTTTCCGCCTCGATGCTGCTGCTCGCGTCGTTCGCCGTCGCGGCGCTGATCGCGCTTAATCTCCTGAACGTAACCCGCATAGCGGCGTACGTCATCATCGCGCTGTTTCTCTGGGTTTTCGTGCTGAAGTCCGGTGTTCATGCAACGCTGGCCGGCGTAGTCGTGGCGCTGGCCGTCCCATTGAAAGTGAAGGATGGGGAGAGGCGCGGCCCGCTGCACCGTCTGGAGCACGGCCTGCACCCGTGGGTGGCCTTCGGCGTACTGCCGATCTTCGCCTTTGCCAACGCCGGGGTGTCGTTCACCGGCGTCACGGTCGCCACCCTGACCGAGCCGCTGCCGCTTGGCATCGCCGCCGGGCTTTTCGCGGGAAAACTGCTCGGCGTCTTCGGCGCGAGTGCCCTCCTGATCGCGCTCGGTTTCGCGAAGCTCCCCCAAGGTGCGAATAGCCTTCAGTTCGCCGGTGTCGCCGCACTTTGCGGAATCGGGTTTACCATGAGTTTGTTTATCGGTTCGCTTGCATTCGAGGGCCAGGACCACGCCGCCGCTGTTCGTCTCGGGGTTCTCGCCGGTTCGCTGCTGTCGTCGCTCGTAGGGTATTCGATCCTGAGATTTGCCTCGAGTCGCCAGTAGCGCAGCGACTGTTCTTGTTGCAAGCAGCTACCGTATTTGGCCGTGGATCGCATCGGGTTCGGTGAGATTGTGGCGGCAATCGAAGCAGCGCGACAACCGAGAACAGCCTGCGCAAGGCGTACACCGCCCTCACGTTCCGCCAGCCCTCGGGCGATTACGGCAAGCGCATCACCGCGAATCCCACTGGGGCAGGCACCCTGCATCTTGACAAAATCACCACGGCGGAGGGCACGCTACCGATATTTGCCGGTAAGGAGCTGGTCGGCTCGATTGGCGTCTCCGGCGCCCCCGGCGGCGACAACGACGCGAAATGCTCGCAAGCCGGTATCGACCGTATTGCTAAAGGACCCGGCGGAGGCTGATAGATAGACGGAGTCCGGCCCCGTTTCTATCGTGGCTATCTGAAGCACCCCGGATTTTCGTACGGCACCGGGGATCGGGAAGATTGCCTATTCTCTCGCGGCGGCCGGGCGGCCGTTGGAATAAAGTTTCAACGCCGCGTACACAAATTGATTCGTGAGTGTGGCGATACCGAGTTCTTGGCCGAAACGAACGACGGCGCCGCTCAACCAGGGTAGTTCCAGGCGGCGCCCGCGCTGCAGGTCGCCGAGCATGGACGCGATCATGTCGTGCGGCAGACCGTCCATGAACGCAAGCTGCCTCTCGGCGGTGTCGGGGTCGAGGTTAACGCCTTTGGCGCGGCCGATCGCCACTGCCTCGCGCATCACGTCGGCGAGCATCTTGCGCGTGTCCGGGTCTTCGCGGATCGGACCGATCGGCAGGCGCGTCAGCGTCGTCATGGCGCTGAGGCCCACGATGAACACGAACTTCTCCCAGATTGCGCGTTGAATGTCGTCGGAGAGCACCGAATCTATCCCTGCGGCTTGGCACGCAGCGAGAAGGTTCTCGACGCGCGCACTGCGACGGCCGTCCAACTCACCGAAGGTGAGCCGCTGCAGGGTGCCGTTGTGCCTAATCACGCCGGGTCGCTCGATGAGGGCGGCAATGTGGGCGATCCCGCCCATGACGCGCTCGCGACCGAATTTCTTAGTGAGAATGTCGACGGCGTCGACGCCGTTTTGAAACGACGCCACCGCCGTCGTCGAGCCGACGACGGGTTCGATGGCACGCGCCGCCGCTTCGGTATCCCAGAGCTTCACGCCGATCATCGCGAGATCGACCACACCGGCGCTCCAGGGATCGTCGGTCGCCTTCACCGGATGGAGCGTGAGATTACCGAAACCGCTTTCGACCCGCAGCCCCTGTGTGCGCATCGCCGCCAAGTGTTCGCCGCGCGCGACAAAGGTTACATCCACGCCGCTCGCCGCCAAGCGCGCGCCGAAGTAACCGCCCACACCGCCGCTACCGAAGACCAGAATTCTCATCGCCCGCTTCGTGCTCGTGAATTTATTCTATCGTAGCCGCTGTGCGGCGCCCGAGCTGGCGCGAAATCGAGCGTGTGAAAGACCGCGCCTTAGATCATCGTCGCCCGCGCAAAGGGTTTTGGCTCATCCGCTCCGTCCGATATTTCGTTGCAGGACCCGACCCGTTCAGTTTGCATCAATAAAAGTATCGTCTTCATTGAGACCTCCCAATTGGCACCGCGTATTTCATTGCAAAAGCCGATCTTGCAAACTTACCGTCATCCCAAAAAAAGGGGGTGATTCGCAAACCTCTTGGACCGGCGCACCGACTCTTGTGTACTGCCTATCCGACAATCACTCCAATTACCACCAATGTTTCAGTGTAAGACTGCGCATCTTGCTTTCGTGTCGGCCGGTCCCGATAGAGCCGAGTGCCTATCTGTTTTCAAGCCGGTTGTAATCCAACAGGCCGTATTCGATGGGCGATTGCTTCTGGTCGAGTGCGTGTAGTTTGTCGCTATACGCCCAGAATCGCTCGTTCGTCCGCCTGATTCCGTATGTTCTCATAAACGTCGCGTAGTCGTTCTCCGAACGCAGGTTCGCGACGTCCTCGACGAGGCGCGGCAGGTTGTCTTCGCGCACATTCCAGAACGCACCGGGGTATGCTCCGATGATGCCTCTCACGACAGTGATGGTGTCCCGTTCGGGGCGTCGGTTGGATTCCTCGTTCAGTAAACTCGAGATATTACGGTGGGCGTTGTTGTGCAGTACCGTGTAGAGCCGGATCGCGCCGTTACCGGTTTCGACCGTGAGTATGGTTGTTTGCGGTATGATCGCCGCGGAATTTCCGACGATGTCGCCAAGCTTTTCAAGCCAGCGACGATCGTTCGCCGGGACATCGGCGCGGCGCAAGCGGTAGGTATCGCCGAGGACGGGAGCAAGTTTTTTTGCCAGCAGGTCATAGAGCTCCTGTTTGGGAGATCCGGTTTTATATTTAATGTCAGTCTGATGGTAGAAAAATTTGCTGCTTTCCTTTACGTAGTCTCTCACCTGTGACGGCGCGCCGTCGTACCAAAAATCCCATTCCTTTTCCTGCGCGTCTTTGGGGAGGAACATCAGGAAATTAAATTCTCCTTCCATGCGCAGAAAGTCCATGTAGAGCCGTGTCAGCAACTGATGGCCGAGATTCCCGTAGACATCGAAACCCGCGACCAGTAAATAGTGAATCCGCTCCAAAATCGGATAGTCGATGATCCAGGCGGTTATGGGCGGCTTGCCGACCAGTCCCTGAACGACGCTGGCGCTGTCGAAATGACGAAAAACGGTCAGGGCCGCATTCGGGTTGGAATGGTCACCGTCCCAAACCAGGTCCAACGACAGTTTCTTCCGATCGTCCAAAATTCGATTGACTTCCGCGTACTTCGCCTTGATGTAAGCCTTTTGGTTCGAGGAATATTGCAACCAATGCGTAAGCGGCACGATGGAACTCGCGGACTCCGCGGGCAAGGCTAAGTGGCCGCTTTGTTTTGCCAGAAACAGTTCGGCAGCGCTCGCGCCGGAGAGCCCCGGCTTAACGAAAAATACCCAGAAGTGATCGTTGATGACGTTGAGCGCAACTTGCCCGCGGCACACCGGGCCCTTGATGAAGCCATCGATCGTAAAGTGCGCATGTTCCAGCATAAAGCGATACCGGGACGTCGGCGGCAACTGTTCAAAGGCGACAAACGGGTTGCTGGCAACCTCGGGCGTATAGGACGGCAACTCGGTAACGGAGTAGGGCGCTTCAAAAAACCATTCTTTCCACTGCCTCATGCGCTTCGTCCCCAAGGCATAGGGCATGTGGGTCTTTCTCACGATCGTGTCCTGCGCCAATTGCAGACGGTAGTAAACGCGATCCACGCCCGGATCGTCGTAGGGGCGCCGCGTGGCGATGATCTTTATCGCCGAGCCCGGTGGAGTGGACGAGCGAACCAACGAGAAAAAGTATGTGG
>JBGPGJ010000177.1:0-4941 GCA_041483795.1 Sulfurifustaceae bacterium | reverse complement strand
GGCCTCGGGGAAGAGGCGATAGAGCGCGGCGTGGATGCAGGTCTCGGCCGAGGGTTTGTCCGCGGGGCGGCGCTTCTCGATGACGGCGGCATCGTGCACACGCACCAGCAGAAAATCGCCGTCATCCAACCGACCCTTGGGCGCACCGCTGACGGTAATCCAGAAGTGCTCGGCATCCGCGCGTGCCGACAGATTGCCCGCGGTACCGTACATCCAGCCGCGTGCATGGAAATCCCTCGCGATCTCCACCAGCGCCGCGCGCGGGGAAAGGTCGTCGAAAATATTGGCCACTCAGCTTTCCTGTCTATCCGGCTTGCCAAACACCTCGTCGGCAAGTGCGCCGTACCAACGCTCGCACAAGCGCCGGCGAATCTCTCGCGCCGGCAACCCTCGAGGCAGAGAGGCCAGCGCCATCGTACGCGCGGTTTCGAACATTTCGGCGCCCATCTGCACTCGCGTCGGACCCGACAACTGAGCGTAGCGCTCCCGGATCAGTTGGGCGACTTTAGGACTGGTGTCATTCATGCATAACCTCGCCCAATAAATCGGCCACTCCCAGTTGGCCCGCCCATTGACGCAAATAAGACTCTTCGGCGCCGCTGGCGAGCAGGTTGCGCACATCTCGCAGCTGTAGTTCCGATCTCGAATCCTTGGCCCAGCATAACTTGGAAAGAATCAGATCTTCCTTGCTCACGATCCAGACGCGAAACCCCGGCAGCTCCACCGGCATGCGTCGCGCGAATTCGCCCCGGCGATAAGGTTCATCCTTACGCACGATGATATCCACTTTTACCACACTTTCCATGTGCACAAGGTTAAACATGCCCGCCGTTTTGAGGGCTCGGTCAAGATCATCGTCGGGCACATAGTAGTCGGGCTCGAACAACAGCCGGACGCGTCTGGCGTCGCCCGGTCCGAGCGCGATCACAAGGTCAATGTCGCGCGTCATGCGTGGCTCGGCGTAATAATTCATCGCCACCGAGCCGGTCAGCATGTAGTCTATCGTTTCTCGTTCAAGACGCTGCGCAACATCCTTCAACACTTCAAGCTCGGTCAGCATAAATACATCCGGTCTCGAGCGCCAAGATCGCGCGCGATCTCCACCAGCGCCGCGCGCGGGGAAAGCTCATAGAGCGTTTGCGCCATGCGGCCGCGGTCTCAGAGCTGGTCCAGCGGACTTACGACGCCGCGACCGCCGCGGTTCAGGACATGGGTGTAAATCATCGTTGTCGAAACGTCGGAGTGGCCCAGCAATTCCTGCACGGTGCGGATGTCATAACCCGATTGCAATAAATGCGTCGCAAACGAATGGCGCAGCGTGTGCGTCGAGGCCGGCTTGGCGATATTGGCCGCCGCCACGGCACGCTTGATCGCGCGCTGAAACGCCTGCTCGTGCGCGTGATGACGGCGTTCGACGCCGCTCCTAGGGTCGCGGGAAACCTCGCGTGCGGGAAATACCCAGAACCAGCCCCACTCGGTCGCGGCGCGCGGATACTTGCGCGCGAGCGCATCGGGCAGATACACGCCCGCGCGCCCCGCTTCACGGTCCTGCGCCCAAAGCAACTTCACTCGCGCGAGATGCGCTCGAAGTTCCGGCGCCAACGCGGCGGGCAGCATCGTCACCCGGTCCTTGTCGCCCTTGCCTTCGCGCACCACAATCTCCCGGCGCTCGAAGTCGAGATCCTTCACCCGCAGACGCACGCATTCCATCAAACGCATCCCGCTGCCGTAGATCAATCGCGCCATCAGCCCGTGCGTGCCATCAAGATGGGCGAACAGACGCTGCACTTCGTTCGACGTCAGTACGGTCGGGAGCCGCTGGGGTTTCTTCGGCCGGCCGATCTCGTCCAACCAGGGCAACTCGACGCCCAACACTTGCTTATAAAGAAAGAGCAGCGCCGATAGCGCCTGCTGATGCGTCGCCGCCGCCACATTGCCCTCGTTCGCCAAATGCGACAGGAACGCTTCCACTTCAGCCGCCCCCATCTCGCGCGGATGGCGCTTGTCGTGAAACAGAATGAAGCGCTTCGCCCAATCGACGTACGCCCGCTCGGTACGGATGCTGTAATGCTTGTAGCGGATACGCTCACGCACCTGATCGAGCAGGCGCGGTGGCCCGGCGGACGCCGATTCCTGCCGGGTGCCGTGTTGGTCAGAAACGTGCGCCATGTTTCGCTCGCGAATTGGATTCTGGTCAGAGAGTTAGCGTTGACCGTCCAGATTATGCGGCGTAGAGTGCCAGAATATCAATCAATTTCGATGTCTACTTCTAGTTAGATTTCTTACTTGCTCCGCACCACGGGCAAAATGCAAAAGGCTTTTTGCCTTTGTATACATCTTTTCCGGCCCGAACTGAGTGCAAAACGATAATGTTGTTTATTACCTCTATCCCCGGCAACCAGTCGAAACAGCAATCTAACCCGTCAGTCGAGCCGACTCTTTTCCCATCGGGGCTATTTTTGTCAGTCTGCATCGCGGCTCACTTCTGCGTTATACCTCTGGGTATCTCTTGTGTGTCAGCATCCACATTGGATCGCTGATGTGCTGCAACCTCACCAGCAAATCAACATTAGCGTCTGGAAACAAGGCGTATAAAGCGAGCCGTGCTTCTTCCAACTTATCTAAGTCCTTTCGCGGTATAACAACGCCCTTCAACCCGGACGCACCTGCTGCGGGGCGCGTTGTCAGTTGTTCAATTTTACCTATCGCGTCACTCATGCTTTTTCTCCTTCGTTTCCGGTGCGCCGGTTAAGGCGGCGTTAGCCGGCAAAAATGCGAGCGCGCCATTCGGAATCCTTACGGCGTAGATGGTCTGCACTCGCAACAGGCCAATATCCGTCGCGTCGATTTTTCGATCGCACACCGAGCATTTCTGTCCGGGTAGCGGCGCCTGGATTATCGTTCCATCCCAAAGGCACCGGTAATAACGCACATGGTTAGCGGTGAAAATATCGCCGTTGCATTCTCTATTTGCCATTTCGTTCTCCGTTGCCGCCTAACCAGCCGCTGGACCCGGACCCGCTGAAGCGGGCCGGTCAGCGGCGGCGTTAGCGGCTTAATCACATGGAAACTTGGCAAACAATTCTTATAGCATTTGGCGGGAATGCCGCGCTATTAGCCGTGCTTGGCGTAATAGGCAAGTCGCTTCTGGACAAGCTGATAGTGCGCGACACCAAGCAATTTGAATCCGACCTAAAAGCAAAATCTGACGCTGCTATTGAACATCTTAAGAATGAGCTTCAACTTAAGACGATTGAGCACCAAATTCGATTTTCTCGGCTTCACGAAAAACGTGCCGAAGTTATCGCCGAGCTCAATGGTTTCTTCGTAGAAGCGCTATGGGAAGCGGAGAGTTTCTTGTCGCCTATGGAGTGGAGCGGCGAGCCGACTAAGCAGGAAAAACACATTGCAGCAATGAACAAGCTTTCCCACCTTTACCGCTATTTTGACAAACACAGAATCTATCTTCCACCCGAACTCTGTAGCTCTTTGGAAAAACTGGTCATGGAGGTAAGGGAGCTTGTCATTAATTTTGGTGTTTATGTCGAATACCACGAGGACAGTCTTAACGGCTCCACTCAGAAAGAAAAGCGGGAAGCATGGAGGACTGGCTGGAAGGCTATCAAGAATCAAGTTCCGCTTGCGCGCCAAAGCCTCGAAAATGAATTTCGCTCTTTACTCGGAGTTGCCGCCGCTAACCCCGCATTCGAGAGGGACGCGCCAAAAGCGGCGCGCCCCTCAATTTAACGTTGAGACTGTAGGAAAACTCTTTTTTTGGTCAATTTTTGGAGGCAAAAGAAGGAACGTGAAATCGAGGATCGGGAATAATTTTCCGTGCCAAGTGCGCCAGCGCCTTTGCTGTGCGTAGTTGCGGACAACTTGGGGAACCGCGAAGCCTCGGTGTATTATTTTTCTTTATAGCGCCTCTGCGTCAAGAGTATTAACAAAGGGGGTTTTTCTACAGTCTCGTTAGAGGTTAAATCATGTACGCCGATATTGTTGCTGCCGTTCAAAGCGTTAAGACCCTGGCCGAGTTGGTCAAGGCCGCCAACTCGCTCGCCAACCACGGCGAGCTTCTCGCCGCCGTCAATACAGTTCAGGGAAAGCTGTCTCAAGCTCTCGCTGCGAATCTGGAGAGCGCTGAGAAGCAGACGGCGCTGTCCGATAGGGTGCGCGAACTTGAAAATCAAATAGCTGAGGTTGAAAACTGGGAAGGCCAAATGCAACGCTATGCGCTTTTTGCGTTCCCAACCGGGACGCTTGCTTATGCCATTAAGCCAGGCATGGAGCAAGGCGAGCCGCTTCACTATCTTTGTACATCCTGTGTAAATAAGAAACAAAAATCCATATTGCAACCGCATCTTCGCTTGCTTCGGTGCCCAATTTGCAAAACAGATATTGAAATGAAACATTTTATACCTCCTACAGTTAATCGCGGTGGAGGGTCATGGGCATATTAACCTCTAACCTTTCGTTCCAGGGGACGCTCCGCCTTTCGGCGGCGCGCCCCTGAACTCCGCGTTAGGCGTCACAAACCGAGTTTCGTAGTCACTCGCAGATCAGAGAGGCATCATGTCCAAGCTTCGCGTAGAGAGTTTCACCATTTCACTAGACGGTTTCGGCGCTGGCCCAGACCAGGACATAAACAATCCACTGGGCGTTGGCGGCACTTCCCTTCATGGTTGGGCGTTCCCCACTCGAACCTTTCAGCAAAAGCTGTTTGGTAGCGATAGCGGGGAAACGGGCGTCGACGATGAATTTGCCGCTCGAGGTTTCCAGAACATCGGCGCATGGATCCTTGGCAGGAATATGTTCGGGCCTGTTCGTGGTCCATGGCCAGACGAGAGCTGGCGGGGTTGGTGGGGCGAGAACCCTGTGTATCACGTGCCGGTATTCGTGCTGACCAACCACGTGCGCGCACCACTTGTCATGGATGGGGGC
>JBGPGJ010000176.1:0-4942 GCA_041483795.1 Sulfurifustaceae bacterium | reverse complement strand
TGAAAGTGTTCTTTGCCAAATCGATCCCGATCGTAGTAACGTTCATGACGACTTCTCCTGTTCCGTTGATTGAGATGCACCGTCTTCAATCTGGCACATCCGATGCCGCCGGGGCAGGGGGAGTCCATATCATTCGTTAGGGCTCAGAATTTCAGCGTTGTTATGAACAAGCTAACTGACTGGAATCCCAGGCCTCGTCCCGCGCGCGTGACGCTCGAAGGATCGTACTGCCGACTGGAACCGCTCAGCCCAGTAGCCCACGGCAACCAGTTGTTCGCAGCATCAATGGCGCTAGGTGTCGAGAACCGGTTTCGCTATTTGTTCGATTCGCCCCAAGACCGCGCGGGATTCGATGGCTGGTTAGCGCGTGCCGCTGTGTCGGAAGACCCGACGTTCTATGCGGTGATTGACCTATCGAGTCAGCGCTGTGAGGGACGCCAAACCTTGATGCGCATTACTCCAGAGCACGGTGTAGTTGAGGTTGGCAATATTCTGTGGGGCCCGGCGATCGCCCGGACCCGTGTTGCGACCGAAGCCCTGTTTCTGTTCGCTCGGTACGTATTCGAGGAGCTCGGCTATCGTCGCTTTGAGTGGAAGTGCGATGCCCGCAACGAACCCTCGATGGGCGCGGCTCGCCGCTTTGGCTTCACATACGAAGGCACTTTTCGGCAGCACATGGTGGTAAAGGGTCAGAACCGCGATACAGCATGGTTCGCTACCGTCGACATCGACTGGCCCTCTACTCGGAGGGCTTTTGAGCGATGGCTTGACCCGACAAACTTCGATGACCGAGGGCAGCAGAAGGCCCGACTTGAAGAACTGCGGCGACGCGATTAACGCGAATGACCACAACGACTTTCGAAAGCCGGGCCGTCTGTGCCCTAACTTTAGTTCGAACGGACGCGCGTAAAACCGCGCGCCGTTCAACAAAACGTTAGGCGTTAGAAGAACGAGGCGACATGAGTCGCATTAAACACGCAATAGACGCTCCGTTTTCAGCCGCCTGGATCGCAAGGGTTGGGAAGCTGATTCTCAATTTTGGAGTTTTGGAGCTTGAGACTTATCTCTGGCTAGTTCAGCTTTCCGAAGCCCCTGAGAAAATTCCGGAGTTCTTGAAATTACGGTTCGGCCAGCGAGTGGACAAAATCATAGAGTTCATCAAGAGTCGCGCGTACTCAGAGAACTGGAAAGCAGAGGCGCAGAAGTGCTGGAACGAAGTGCTCGATCAAGCGAAATTTAGAAACCGCATCGCTCATAGCCCGCTGACGTTTGGTTGGAACAAAGAAGCAGAGGAAAACGAACCGGATTTCATAGGCATAGTCGATTTGCAGCGGCGCGATTCAAGTCTGAATACGCTAGCTTCGAAAGCCGAGATGGATGGAGTCATCAATTCCATTGTGTCACTTGCAACTCGGCTTGCAAATCTAAGGACAAGTTGGTGTTCAATCCGTGATGCGAGACACGAGTCGAGAACGACTGAGCGGTCGGGGAGATAGGTAACAAAAAAGTCCGGGGACACGGGTTACACGCTCTGATCACCTCTCACTTATTACCGCTTCTGAAAATCAGGCGGCCTTTTTCCGATTGCGCTCCAGCCAGCCATCAACCAAGGCGACGATCTCATCAACCACCTTGGACTGCATACCCTTTTGCTCGGCGATGGTCTTTACCAGGCGGTCCACCCGTTCGATATTGGGCGCGCCGTTGGCCAGCGCTCGCGCGGCGGAGGAGGGGGTCAAAAGCGACAGCGCCGCGTTGGCGTATTTTTCGAATGGCACCAGGTCTTTCTCGGACGCGCCCAAAGTCATGCACAACTTTGCCACCCAGCTGTAAACCGACCGCGATGCTTCGATGTCGCTGTGCACGGCTTCCTTAATGGGTCGCACGGTATCTTTGAGTACGCAGCGGTAGTTGCCGGCCAGCAACATGGGCCATTTCGCGAGCGGCACGAAGACGGAGTCGTACACCTTCAGCTTGACGGGCAATTCGATTTGGCCGTCACCCGTGTCGAAGCGGACCGCGTCGATATCCGACTCCAAATTGCGAAGGATGGCGGTGTGAGCGTCTGAATCGAACCGCGCCGCCTTGAAGTTGGTCGGCAGCCTGACTTGCAGCACGTTGATTTTGTCTTCCGGCGGACGAAAAGCCTGCGGGTCCGGGCTGCACAGCGTCATCAGCTTGGGATCGAAGCTGTCCCACACGCTGGGGTCGGTGTAGGCGCCTCTGCACGCAGCAATCGAGATTCCTGGAATGCGCGCCAGGTAAGGCAGCGGCGGCATGTTCATGATGGACATGCAGGGAACCTTGGCTTTGGCCACCGCATCCAGCAACTCGCGCACGCCGGGTGAACGATATTGCGGCTCCTGCATGGCCAATGCGATTAGATCGTAATCAGCCGGATTCACCGCTTGTGGACCGCCGGCGGACAACTTACCCGGCAGCTTGCGCGAGTCTATCTCGATGAGTCCGTCCCGGCCTTTCACCGGCATTCGCACCCGGATGCCTTCCTTATTGATCAACTCCGCCTCGGCGGGCAGGCATATCAGATGCAAGGTGTGGCGCGCAAACAGCAGTTTGGCCGCCAACAGCGAGCCATAAGAAGCGCCCATGATCAAAATTTTGTAAGTGGTGTGCATGAAACCTCCTAGTCACATCGAGTCCGCGATGCTATTCCAATAAGCTGTCGTGGCGCGATCATAATTTCCACAGTCAATTTTAGCACTCTGCCGACTTCGAATGACCGCTTCGGGTCGAGCGCAGCCGTTCGATGGTATCCTCGATGCGATTAAGTCACCATAGCTTCAATCCATCCAATCTGTTCGACCGCTGACCGGTCGGGGAGATTTAACAAAATAGTCCGGGGACATCGGTTGCACATTGTGGAATTTCGGTTTGTCTTCGAATCCTAGGTTGGGAGAAAACGTTTAGCGCGGAGTCGGCTTGGCGCGGTTGCCTGGGCGGCGAAAAACTCGGTGCATATTGCGGCGCTGCCCGTTGCAGTTGTTTTTCGCCGGTGTATTTTTTACTGGCAGCGCGCTTGCGGCGAACGAGCTGCCGCTGTTCGGCGCGCATATCCACTACAACGTTGATGCGCAGGCAATCTACGCGTGGCAAGGAAGTCCAGAGTTGGTTCCTTCGTGCCAGTAATGCGTGCGCCAGGGCGCGGAGCTGGCGACGAGTCAGAGGCAAGTTGAAAATCAGCCGAAATCCGCGATTCCCATCAGTCGGCGGCCTTTTCAGGGAGAAAGGAGAGAGCAACCACAGCCGGCGTTAGAGCCCATAAGGCGATATAAACGGGCATCCCGGCATAGCCGGCGCAAGGATTGTCTACCCTAGACTCAACGTCGTTTCGACGGTTCGTGAAGCAGTGGTAGCATGGAGTCGCTCGCTGGTCCCGCCGGTCTGCGGCCCACGACAGAAAATTAGTGGGGGACGTCGTCGTGACTGTAACTTACCACCATGCCTTGCCTTCCGGGACGCGGATTTCTTCATACGAGATCCGCGATGTCCTTGGCGTGGGCGGTTTTGGCATCACCTATAAGGCCTACGATCACGATCTCGATCGCGATGTCGCGATCAAGGAATATTTACCTACCGGGCTGGCGGTGCGCATTGGAGACGGCACGACCGTCGCGCCGAAGTCCGACGGCGATACCAAGGATTTCCACTACGGCCTCAAGCGCTTTCTAGACGAGGCTCGCACGCTGGCGCGGTTTCGCGAGCCGAACATCGTGCGCGTGATCACCTACCTCGAATCGCACGGCACCGCCTATTTTGTGATGGATTACGAGGAAGGCGAGTCCCTGGGGGAACGCTTGAAAACAGCAGTCACGCTCGCGGAAGGGTCGATTCGGGAAATCGTGGTGCCGATCCTCCGCGGTCTGAGCGTGGTCCATGAGCAACAGTTCCTGCATCGGGATATCAAACCGCAAAATATCTACCTGCGTCGCGACGGTTCTCCGGTGCTGCTGGATTTCGGCGCGGCGCGCCAAGCGCTCGGTGAGCACAGTCGGGCGATGACGGGGTTGGTGACGCCGGGATATGCGCCCTTCGAGCAGTACCTTTCCAGCAACAAGCAGGGACCGTGGTCCGATATCTATGCCATGGGCGCGACGATGTACCATTGCGTCACCGGGATTGCGCCGATCGCCGCCACCGAGCGGATGGCCGCGATTCATGACGGTGATACCGACCCGCTGCTCAAGGTGAGCGGTCTGCTGAGCAAACGTTGCAGCGCGAAGTTTCTCGATGCAATGATGTGGATGCTTGCGCCCGCACCCAGGGACCGTCCCCAGTCGGTCGCCGCGGTGCTACGGGCGTTGTCGGATCAGTCGGCACAGGCCGCGTCACCCAAGGCAACGCGACGGCGACAGAAGAAGGGTCAGCCTGTCTCTGGACCGCCGGAAACCGAAACCATCGATCTGGACGCGTTCTCGAAGCCAGCAGGTCAGACACCGTGGCAACCTGAAACGCTGACGGCGGTTGAACTCAACCTCGAACAGCATATCGGTCCGATGTCGCGCGCCCTCATCAGGAAGGCCGCCGGCAGGACCCATAGCGTCGAGGAGATGACGCAGTTATTATCGCGTTTCATTCCAAGCGAACGCGGCAAGACTGAGTTCCTCTCGCGTACGCGCGCGCTGAGCGCTGGAACGACGGCCAAGCTTAAGGTGGCCACGGCGTCGCGCGCCTCCCGCAAGACGTCGTCCCTACTGCCGACAAAGACCACGGGGATTGCGGTCACGCTCAATGCCGATATCATGCAGGCCGCCGAACAAAAGCTTGCGGCGTACGTGGGACCGGTCGCCAAGGTATTGGTGAGGAAGGCTCGGGCCCAGGCGATGGACGCAGATGCGTTTTATCGGCTGCTGGCGCAGGAGCTTTCCACGGAGGAAGCACGCAGCGCGTTTCTGAGGGATGTCGGGAAAACTTGAGCTCGCCG
>JBGPGJ010000175.1:0-4943 GCA_041483795.1 Sulfurifustaceae bacterium | reverse complement strand
CGCCTTCACCTGTTACAAAAAGAGCCTCAGGGACGCGCGCGCCGTACAGGAGGCGATGGACCGGTTGATGCCGGACCTCGCGGGCGATGGGCTTGTGCGCGCCGATCTGGTGATCGAGGCGATCGTGGAGCAGGTCGAGGCCAAGCAGGCGTTGTTCCGCGACGTCGAGAAGCGCGCGCGCCGCGGCGCGTTGCTCGCCACCAATACCTCCTCGATCCCGCTCGAAACCATCGCACAAGGATTGTCCGATCCCACGCGCTTGGTCGGATTGCACTTCTTCAATCCGGTGGCGAAGATGCAATTGGTTGAAATCGTGCGCGCGGCGAACACGGACGAAACCGCGCTCGCGCGCGCGCGCGCCTTTTCCGGCGCGCTCGATCGCCTGCCGCTCGACGTCAAGAGCAGTCCCGGTTTTCTCGTCAACCGCATCCTGATGCCGTATCTGCTGGAAGCGGTGAAACTCGCCGAGGAAGGAGTTGCGCTCGATTTGATTGACCGCGCCGCCACCGAGTTCGGCATGCCGCTGGGGCCGATCGAGCTGGCCGATGTCGTCGGCCTCGATATTTGTCTTTCGGTGGCGCAGATGCTCGCGGGACCGTTGCAGGTCGAGGTGCCCAAGCGCTTGGCGGAGTTCGTGGCCGAAGGGAAACTCGGCAAGAAATCCGGCCAAGGTTTTTACAAATGGGATGCCAAAGGGCGGCCGCAAAAACCGGCGGCGGACCGCGCCTCCGATATGCCGGTCACCGAGCGACTGATCCTGCGGTTGTTGAACGAAGCGGTCGCCTGCCTGCGCGAAGGCGTGGTCGGCGATCCCGACGCGGTGGACGCCGGCATGGTGTACGGTACCGGTTTTGCGCCGTTTCTCGGCGGGCCGATGCGTTATGTCGGCTCGCTCGGCGAGACCGGCATCAGCCATAGCCTCCATCGCTTATCGCAGGAGTACGGCAAACGCTTCGCGCCCGACCCCGGTTGGTCGCAATCGCGGTTGTTCGTCCGCAACACGCAAAGATAAAGGCACCGAGGACTAACGCATGAACCTTACCGACAAATCGAATCTTTCCGACTTATTCCTGAGCCGGGTCCGGGAAACGCCGGACGCGCCCGCCTATCGCCAGTTCGTGGACGGGGACTGGCGCGATTGGACCTGGGGCGAGGTCGCGCACGAGGTGGGACGTTGGCAGGCGGCGTTCGAGCGCGAGGGGCTCAAGGCCGGTGATCGCGTGGCGCTTTGTCTGCACAACCGCGTCGAGTGGGTGATGTTCGATCAGGCCGCGCTCGGGCTCGGGCTCGTGACCGTGCCGCTTTATTTCGACGATCGGCCGGACAACATGGCGTGGTGTCTGAACGATGCGGGGGTACGGCTGCTGTTGCTGGAGAGCGGCGCGCAGTGGACGGCGCTCAAAGAGCAGGTGCGCACGCTCGAACGCGTCGTCGTATTGGACAGCGCGCCGATATCGGACACCAAAGTGCGGCGTTTGCAGGATTGGTTGCCGATGCAAGCGCGCGAATCCGCGCGTTCACCAGCCGGAGCGAACGATCTCGCCACGATTGTCTATACCTCGGGTACCACGGGTCGGCCGAAAGGCGTCATGCTGTCGCATCGCAACATCTTGAGCAATGTGATTGCCGCGATGCGCGCGATTTCCGTGAGTTCCACGGACCGGTTTCTTTCCTTCTTGCCACTGTCGCACATGTTCGAGCGCTGCTGCGGTTACTACTTCGCCATTTTGGCCGGCGGACAAACCGTGTACGCGCGCTCGATTACGCAACTCGCGGAAGACATCGCCGCCCAGAAACCGACGATATTGATCGCTGTGCCGCGCATCTTTGAGCGCATCTGGGGCCGCATGCAGGAAGCCATGCCGCCCGGCAGCCCGAAGCGGCGGTTGTTCGACAAGGCGGTTGAAGTTGGCTGGCGCCGATTCCAGGGCCAAGCGACGACCGCGGACAGGCTTTGGTGGCCGCTGCTCAAGCTGCTGGTGGCGAAAAAGCTTCATCGCAGGCTCGGCGGGCGCCTGCGGGTGATCTCCGTCGGTGGCGCCGCGTTCGCGCCGGAGCATGCGCGCATTTTCATCGGCCTCGGGCTGCCGATCCTGCAGGGCTATGGGCTTACCGAAACCTCCCCGGTGATCGCCGCCAACCGCGCGGGCGACAACGACCCGTTCTCCGTCGGACGGCCGCTCGAAGGCGTCGAGGTACGTTGCGACGAGAACGGCGAGCTCCTGGCGCGCGGCCCGAACATCATGCTCGGTTACTGGAACAACCCGCAAGCGACCGCGGCGGCGATAGATAAGGACGGCTGGTTCCGCACCGGCGACATCGCCCGGATTCGCGATGGGCGCGTGTATATCACCGGCCGCGTAAAGGACGTTATCGTTTTGTCGAACGGAGAAAAGGTGTCACCGGCGGATGCCGAGCAGGCGATTCTGTGCGACGCCGTGTTCGAACAGGCGATGATAATCGGTGAAGCTCGGCCGAAGCTCGGTTTGCTATGTGTCGCCAAGATCGCAGACTTGCGCCAGTTGTGCGAGCGTGCCAACGCGCAATTGCGCGAATTTCCCGGTTACGTGCGCATTTACCACATCGCGCGCGTTGAAGGTCCGTGGAGTATTGAGAACGGACTGCTCACGCCGACGCTCAAGACCAAGCGCAAGGAAATCGAACGTTGCTTCGCCAAGGAGATCGCAGCGATGTACGTGACGTCGGAGCATTGTTCGCCGAAAGGCTGAAACGGTTGTTACTCGTACAGCCCCGCGCGCGCCTTGCCCCAAAACACGTAGTGCGAGAACGCGGTGTAGGCGATGATAAGGGGTACCACGATCATCGCGCCCACGAGCACGAACCTGAGCGACGACGCATGCGCCGCGGCCTGCCAGAACGTCAGCCGGTCGATGACCAGGAACCGGAACAAGCTGTAGGCGAGACCGGCGACGGCGAGCGTGAAGATCGCGATACTGGCGGCAAACGGCAGCCACTCCGCGCGACTCGTACCGCGCCCGAGGCGGCGCAAAACGATCCACAAAGCGATTCCCGCGGTTACGCTCGCGGCTGGCAGCAGCATCAGCGCCGCCGTGCGCGGAAAATCGAACCACTTTATACGCACCGTCTCGCTGACAACGGGTGTAGCGAGACTCACCAGCGCCACCCCGAGCGCGACCCAGAGCAGTCCCCACTTGGCCCACGCGATCGCTTTCTTCTGTAGCGCGCCTTCCGTTTTCAATACCAGCCAGGTGGCGCCCAGCAACACGTAACCGCCGCACAGCGCCGCGCCCACGAGCAGTGCAAACACTAGATACCCGAAGCCCGACTCGAAACCGGTGATGTAGCGCCCGAGCATCAGCCCTTGCGCAAACGAGGACAGGAACGAGCCGAACCAGAACAGCCAATTCCACAGTTCGCGGTGCCAGCCCAGGGCCTTGATGCGAAATTCGAAGGCGACACCGCGGAACATGAGCCCGATCAGCATCGTGGTCACGGGCAGGTACAGCGCGCCGAGAATCACGCCGTGCGCGAGCGGAAATGCAACCAGCAGAATCCCGATGCCCAGTACGAGCCAGGTTTCGTTGGCGTCCCAGAACGGGCCGATCGAGGCCACCATCAAATCCTGCTCGTGCTCGTCCGCCGCGGCCATCAGCATGCCCACGCCGAGGTCATAGCCGTCGAGTACGACGTAGGCGAGGATCGCCAAACCCATCAACCCGGCGAAAATCAGCGGCAGGTCCAGGCTCATAAACGACTCCCTGCTACGCGCTGCGCGCTCGCTCGTCCGGCCATCATAAACGTCTCCCTGCTACGCGATAAAGTCGCCCTGCTGCGCTCGTCTGGACAATAAAGAAGCCCTGCTTCGCTTCGCTCGTTCGTCCTGATGTATGAATAACGCTCGCTCGTCCGGTCTTCATATCGCGACTCCTTTTGCAGCGCCGCTACCGTTGCCCGCGAGGTGCGTGAGCACCACGACGTAGGCGAGCAGCATGATGCCGTAGGTAATGAGGTATCCGGTGAGGCTGGCGCCGAGCTGTGCTTCGGAAATTTTGCCGACGGCGTCGGCGGTGCGCAGCACGCCCGTGACGAGCCACGGTTGCCTGCCGTTTTCGGTGACGAGCCAGCCCGCAAGCGTGGCGATCCAGCCGGTGAAAGTAAGGCCGGCAAACGTCCACAGCAGCCAGCGCGGCGCGGCGGCGGCCTTTCGCAGACGCCACGCGCCGATCCACGCCGCCAATAACATCAACACGCCCGTACCGACCATGATGCGGAAGGCGAAGAATACCGGCGCCACCGGCGGTGTGTCCGGCGCGAAGGAATCGAGTCCACGCAGTTCGCCGTCCGTATCGTGCTTGAGAATCAGGCTGGCGCCCTTGGGAATCTCGAGCGCGTAATCGTTTCGTTTTGTCCGTTCGTTCGGCACCGCGAACAGCACCAGCGGCACGCCCTTTTCGGTCTTCCAGATCGCTTCGACCGCCGCGATCTTCGCCGGTTGATGTTCGAGTGTGTTCAGGCCGTGCAGATCACCGACGAGAACTTGCAGCGGCGCAAGCACCGCGGCGATGAATACGCCGGTGCGCAGCGTTTTTTTCGCCGCCGTATCATCCGGCGCTTTCAACAGTCGCCATGCCGACAATCCTGCGACCACGAACGACGCGGTGAGTCCCGAGGCGAACAGCATGTGCGTGAAGCGATACGGGAACGAGGGGTTGAAGATTACAGCCCACCAGTCGCCGGCGATAAGCTGGCGGTCAGCCATGACATACCCCGCCGGTGTTTGCATCCACGAGTTGAGCGCGAGGATCCAGAACGCCGAAAGCGTGGTGCCGACCGCCACCAGGATCGTGGAAGTCAGGTGCAACCATCCCGGTACGCGGTTCATGCCAAAGAGCATCACGCCGAGGAAGGTGGCTTCGAGGAAGAACGCGGTGAGCACTTCGTAAGCGAGCAGCGGCCCGGCG
>JBGPGJ010000174.1:0-4954 GCA_041483795.1 Sulfurifustaceae bacterium | reverse complement strand
GACAAGGCCGGCGTGATCAAGGAGATCCTGAAAGAGAACGGCCAGCCGGTGGAGTTCGGCGAGGCGATGTTCATTATTGAATAGAGCTTCCAACTCCATGATCGAAAAAATTATCATCGCCAATCGTGGCGAGATCGCCCTGCGTATCCAGCGCGCCTGCCGCACGCTCGGTATCAAGACGGTGGCGGTGCATTCCGAGGCCGACGCCGACGCCAAGTACGTAAAGCTCGCCGACGAATCCGTGTGTATCGGCCCGGCGCGCGCTTCGGAGAGTTACCTCAATGTTCCGGCGGTCATCAGCGCGGCCGAAGTCACCGACGCGCAGGCGATTCACCCCGGCTACGGGTTCCTGTCGGAGAATGCCGATTTCGCCGAATGCGTCGAACAAAGTGGCTTTATCTTCATCGGCCCGCGCGCCGAGACCATCCGCCTCATGGGCGACAAGATCTCGGCCATCAAGGTCATGAAAAAGGCCGGCGTGCCATGCGTGCTGGGCTCGGATGGCCCGCTTCCTAAAGAAGACGACAAAATCCTGAAGCTCGCCGAGGACATCGGCTACCCGGTGCTGATTAAGGCCGCCGCCGGCGGCGGCGGCCGGGGCATGCGTGTCGTGCATACCGAAGCGGCGTTGCTCAACGCCATCAGCCTCACCCACGGCGAGGCCAAGGCCGCCTTCGGCAACGACACCTTGTATCTTGAGAAATTCCTGAACCACCCGCGGCATATCGAGTTTCAAGTGTTGGCCGATACCCACGGCAATGCCATCCATCTGGGCGAGCGCGACTGCTCGATGCAGCGTCGGCATCAAAAGGTGGTGGAGGAATGTCCGGCGCCGGGACTACCCGAGAAATTTCGGTACAAGATCGGCGAGCGTTGCGCCGACGCCTGCCGCAAGATCGGTTACCGCGGCGCGGGGACGTTCGAGTTCCTATATCAGGACGGCGAGTTTTACTTCATCGAGATGAATACGCGCGTGCAGGTGGAGCATCCGGTGACGGAGATGGTCACGGGCGTGGACATCGTGCGCGAGCAAATCTGCATCGCCGCGGGTGAGCGGCTCTCCTACCGCCAGAAGGAAATAGAGTGGCGCGGGCACGCAATCGAGTGCCGCATTAACGCCGAAGACCCGCGCAACTTTACGCCCTCTCCTGGGCGCATTACCTCCTGGCACCCGCCGGGTGGACCTGGCATCCGCGTGGACTCGCACGTCTACACCAACTACTTCGTGCCGCCGCATTACGATTCGATGATTGCCAAGCTCATCGCCCATGGCGAAAACCGTAGCATCGCAATGGCGCGCATGCGTGTGGCACTCTCGGAGATGGTTGTGGATGGCATCAAAACCAACATCCCGCTGCACCACGACATCATGCACGACGCCGATTTCACAGCCGGTGGTGTTAACATCCACTACCTCGAGAAAAAGCTCGGTCTTTAACGACGTGAGCAGTGAAGCGTGAGGAGTATGGAGTGACCACTCTGACCCGCCTCACACCTCGCGCCTAACCCCTCGTTCCTCACTCGCACATGGCCTGGCTACAGCTGACGTTGACTCTCCCTGCCGAACAAGCCGATGCAGCCTGCGAAATACTGGAGGAAAGCGGCGCCATTTCGGTCGCGCTCCAGGACGCCGCCGGCGAGATCGTGATTGAGACGCACTGGCAACAGACGCCGTTGTGGTCGAAGGTGCGCTTGACCGCGTTGCTGCCCGAGAACGCGGATAGCGATGCGGTTCGTCAACACCTGGAAGAACGTCTCGGACTCAGGCAACCGCTGGCATACAAAACCGAACGTGCAAATGACCAGGACTGGGCGCACGCCTGGAAAGCGCAGTACAAACCGCTGCATATGGGCGGCAGGTTGTGGATCTGCCCGAGCTGGTGCGAAACCCCCGAACGCGATGCGCTGAACGTCATTCTCGACCCGGGGATGGCATTCGGCACCGGCGATCATCCCACCACGGCGCTCTGCCTCGAATGGCTAGCGCAGCGCGATTTGCATGATAAGACCGTGCTCGATTTCGGCTGCGGCTCCGGCATTGTCGCCATTGCCGCACTCAAGCTCGGCGCGCGCGAAGTATTTGCGGTGGACATTGACGCACAGGCGCTTACCGTCACGCGCGAGAACGCCGCGCGCAACGGCGTCGCCGCGCGCCTGCGCGTTCTGCCACCCTCGGCCCTGCCTGCCGGGTTCAGCGCCGATATCGTGATCGCAAATATTCTGGAGGGGGCACTCATCGAACTGGCTCCGGCATTGATTGCGCGGGTTCGACTGGGCGGAGAACTTGCGCTCTCCGGTCTGCTCACCGAGCAGGCGTCGGGGGTACGCGCGCATTACGCGCCGTCGTTTGTGCTGGCAACATGCGCTCGCCAGGGTTGGGTTATGCTTGCCGGGGCGCGCCCATGAACGGCGGAGCGGCCATGTACACGCAATGCCCGAAGTGCCGAACGGTTTTCCATGTGACGCTGGAGCAGCTCCAGACCCGCGATGGGGTTGTGCGTTGCGGGCAATGCACCCACGTTTTTCAGGCGGATCAACACTTATACGCGGAAATACCGGGAGAGACGCCCAAGAAAAATGAGAAAACCGGGTCGGTACCGACCGCGAAGAAACCGCGCCGCGGCGGTAAATCCGGCGCGCCCGCGCCGGGCGAACACCCCCCCCGCCGTGCCACGCGTTCCGCGGCGCAGGCTCAGCGCGCGCCGGAAAAAACACCAGCCACACCGACGGTTCACGCCTCCGCTCGGACTGAGAGACGATCCACGAAACACCGCGGTTACGCACCGCAGCGCCTTTTAGTCACGCGGCCGCTCAACGCGCGCTCGGCGCAACACCCGCTGTCGGTTCTGTGGATAGTGGGCGGTGCCTTGTTTGCTATATTGCTTACGGCGCAGACGGCGTATTTCCATCGCGATGCGCTGGCTGAATATCCCCAACTACGACCGTTTATCGTCGCATTCTGCCAACAATTCGGTTGCACGATCCGACTATCATCGGATGTCGGCCGCATCGAACTCATCCAACCCACTGGCATGGCACCACATCCGCGCATTGGAAACGCGCTGCGTTTGCGTGCGACCATGGTGAATCGCGCACAGAAAAGCCAGCCATATCCGCTAATGGAGGTGGCGCTTACCGATAGCACCGGTCGCGCACTCTCGCGTAGGACTTTCATGCCGCGCGAATATCTTGAACGGCCGACGGCGGCAGAAATCGAGATGTCGCCTAACCTGGCGGTCGGCGTTTTACTTGATGTCACGAATCCCGACGGAAAAGCAGTCGGTTACCAGATAGATTTTGTCGCGCCGCCGCTACGCTGACACCCGCGTCAGGTGGACCGCTTTTTGCGTGTGCAGTACGACCGGCGGCGACTATCCTGTTGGTGTTGCACCCCCACTTCCCAGCGCGCGGCGTTTGTGGTTAATATGCGCCCCTTTCTCCGCAGTCAAGATTAAAGGGAGATCCGATGAAAATCGGACCCTATACACTTAAGAACAAACTTTTCCTCGCACCGATGGCCGGTGTCACCGATCGGCCGTTCCGTCAGCTGTGCCGAAAACTCGGCGCGGGCATGGCGGTATCCGAGATGGTGTCGTCGAACTCGTTATTGTGGGGTAGCGCCAAGACGTTGCGCCGCGCCGATCACGCTGGCGAGGACGAGCCACGCTCGGTGCAGATCGTCGGCACCGATCCCGCGCGCATGGCCGAGGCCGCGCGTATCAACGTCGGGCGCGGCGCGCAGATCATTGACATCAATATGGGCTGTCCGGCGAAAAAGGTGTGCAACGTGATGGCGGGCTCGGCGTTGATGAAAGACGAAGCGCTCGTCGCGCGCATCCTCGAGGCAGTGGTGAAGGGCGCAAACGCACCGGTGACGCTAAAAATTCGCACAGGTTGGGATTGCGTGAACAGAAACGGCGTGCGCGTGGCGCGCATCGCCGAAGACAGCGGCATCCAGGCACTCGCGGTGCATGGTCGCACGCGCGCCGACCTGTTTGCCGGCGCAGCCGAGTACGACACCATCGCCGAGATTAAGGCGGCGGTAAAAATTCCGCTGATCGCCAACGGCGACATAGGCACGCCCGAGAAGGCCGCGCAGGTACTCCAACGTACCGGAGCGGACGGCCTCATGATCGGCCGCGCGGCACAGGGGAATCCTTGGATTTTTAGGGAGATAAGCCACTATCTCGGCGCCGGCAGGCGGCTCGGCGCGCCGACAGTTGAAGAGGTGCGTGACACCCTTATCGGCCATCTCGAGAACCTGTACGTATTTTACGGCGAGCATCTGGGCGTGCGTGTCGCGCGCAAGCATATCTCCTGGTACAGCAAGGGGCTGCGCGGCGGCGGCCTTTTCCGCAACGAAATCAACCGAGTCGAGACGCACACGCAACAACTGGCAATGGTGCGCGCCTTCTTTGACGCGCAGGACGCGCTAATGCCGCGGGCGCAGGGAAGCGCAGGAGCGGCCGATCGGAACGCGCATCGTTCAGCGATAGCGGAATGGGAGCTCGCGGCATGAGCAAGGAACGCCGAGGTCCGGTGGCGACGAGCGTTAAACAGACGCTCGAGCGTTACTTCAACGATCTTAACGGTGAAAAGGTTACCGGTGTCTACGACATGGTGCTGCACGAGATGGAGAAACCGTTGCTTGAGATCGTCATGCGTCACACCCAGGGCAATCAGGTCCGCGCGTCGCAAATCCTCGGGATCAACCGCAACACCTTGCGCAAGAAGTTAAAGCAACACAAAGTCAGCCTGTAAAAATAGGACGCGCGCGCAAGCGCGCTCGGCTCGCCTCCCTCTCCCTCCGGGAGGTGAGACGGGGGTACCGTAAATGTCCAGTGGACATTTACGCCGTCGAACGGGTGCGCATGGTTCTTGCGCACCCCGGCGGGAAATAAATGAGGGTGAGGGTATCGTTTTTTGCACCCCTCACCTCTATTTCCCGCCGGGG
>JBGPGJ010000173.1:0-4965 GCA_041483795.1 Sulfurifustaceae bacterium | reverse complement strand
GGTTGTGTGATCCTGCAACCCTACGACATCGAGGTCGGCGCGGGCACGTTCCACACTGCAACCTTCCTGCGCGCGCTCGGCCCCGAGCCGTGGAAGGCGGCTTACGTGCAGCCGTCGCGCCGTCCGAAGGACGGTCGCTACGGCGAGAACCCGAACCGCCTTCAGCACTATTACCAGTATCAGGTAGTGCTCAAGCCCTCGCCCGATAACATCCAGGACCTCTACCTCGATTCTCTGCGCGCTATCGGGATTAACCCGATGCAGCACGACATCCGCTTCGTCGAGGACGACTGGGAGTCGCCCACGCTCGGCGCCTGGGGCCTCGGCTGGGAAGTGTGGCTGAACGGCATGGAGATAACTCAGTTTACCTATTTCCAGCAAGTCGGCGGCCTCGACTGCAAGCCGGTGCTGGGCGAGATCACCTACGGTCTTGAGCGCTTGGCTATGACCCTGCAAGGGAAAGAGAACATCTTCGATATCGTATGGGCGCCGGGAGTGACCTACGGTGACGTCTATCACCAGAACGAGGTCGAGCAGTCGACATACAACTTCGAACTATCGAACGTGCAGTGGCTGTTCCAGCAGTTCAACGACTACGAGTCCGAAGCCAAGCGCTTGATGGAAGCCGGCCTGCCGCTACCGGGATTCGAGATGGTGATGAAGTGCTCTCACTCGTTCAACCTGCTCGATGCGCGCGGCGCGATCTCGGTGACCGAGCGCGCCGCCTACATTGGGCGGGTGCGTAATCTGGCGCGCATGGTGGCGCAGGCCTATTTCGACGCCCGCGAAAAACTCGGATTCCCCATGTTGAAGCAATCGCATACGCCGAAAACGAAAGCTCGGGCCTGAACATGCCGAAAAGGAAAGCTGTTAAGGCACCGAAAGCCGAAAGTCTGCTTATCGAGTTGCTGACCGAGGAGTTGCCGCCGAAATCGCTTAGGCGCCTGTCAGTCGCGTTCGCCGAGGCGGTTACCGACTATCTCAAAGACAAGGATTTTATTGATCACAACGATTTTGAAGAATTTGCAACGCCACGTCGGCTGGCAGTTGTGGTTCCTCGGGTGCTCGGCAAGCAGCTAGACCGTCCGGTGGAACGCAAGGGACCATCCGTGAGCGCGGGCCTCGGTGTAAACGGTCAGCCAACGCAGGCACTTATGGGGTTCGCGCGTAGTTGTGGCGCGGACGTTTCAAAGCTTGGGCGCGAGCCAGGCGACAAGGGCGAATATTTCGTCTACCGCTTTGATCGGAAGGGAGCGCCGCTCAAGGATCATCTTGCCCCGCTGGTGGAGGAGGCACTTAAGAGGCTGCCAGTCGCCAAAGTCATGCGTTGGGGGGCGGGCAATGACAGGCAACAGTTCGTGCGCCCAGTGCATGGCGTAATTCTGCTGCATGGCTCCAAAGTTGTGCCGGGTACGGTGCTTGGCCTCAAGAGCGGTAACAGGACACTTGGTCATCGCTTCCTCAGCAAAGGGGCGGTGACGATCAAGCGCCCCGAAGACTACGAAAAGGTTCTCAAATCCCACGGCAATGTAGTCGTTTCATTTAGGCAGCGGCACGAGATGATCGTAAAGGAACTCGACAAGGCCGCGGCGAAACTCGCCAAGGGCGCAAACTGGCGTCTTGGAAAGGAAATGGAGCTGGTTGACGAAGTTGTCAGCATCGTCGAAAGCCCGTATGTGTATGTCGGTGCGTTCGATGAGTCATTCCTCGAAGTGCCGCGCGAATGTCTCGTGGTGAGCATGCAGCAGCACCAGAAGTATTTCCCGATCGTCGATGCGCGGGGCAAGCTGCTGGCCAAGTTCTTGTTCGTCGCCAACATGCACCCGGCGGACGCGAGGCAGATTGTGCACGGCAACGAGCGCGTGTTGCGCGCGCGCTTGTCGGACGCCAAGTTCTTCTACGACCAAGACCGCAAGCACCGACTCGACGAGCGCGTGCCGCGGCTGGCGAACGTCGTCTACCAAAACAAGCTCGGCAGTCAGCTCGAGCGCGTGCAGCGCCTCCAGATGCTGGCCGGCCATATCGCCGCGCTGCTCAAGACGGACGCCCCGGCGGCGGAGCGCGCCGCGTACTTGTGTAAGGCGGATCTGCTCACCGACATGGTCGGCGAGTTCCCCGAGCTGCAGGGCACTATGGGCCGCTACTACGCGCTCCACGATGGCGAGCCGCAGGAGATTGCCGACGCCATCGAGCAGCATTATTTCCCGCGCACCGCGGGTGGCGAGCTACCGGCAGGGCCGGTTGCACTTTGTATATCGCTCGCCGATAAGTTCGATACGCTCGTCGGCATCTTCGGGATCGGGCTGGCGCCAACCGGCGAGAAGGATCCGTTCGGCCTGCGTCGCGCCGCCGTCGGCGCGTTGCGTATGCAGGTCGAAAAGACGCAACCCCTCGATCTTAAGGAGCTTATCGAGCGAGCGCGCAGCCATTTTAAGCAGGCGTCGATGGCGCCGAACGTCGTCCAGCAGGTGCAGGAGTTTTTCTTCGATCGCCTGAGATCGTACTTGAAGGACAAGGGCTACGCGGCCGATGAAATCGAAGCGGTGCTCACGCTTAAACCGACGCACCTCGATCAGGTTTTCCTGCGGCTCGACGCAATAAAGAAATTTCGGGCGCTGCCCGAAGGCATGGCGCTCGCTGCCGCTAATAAACGTATAAATAACATTCTGCGCCAAGCAGGGGAGAAGATTACGCCCGCACTGGACGGTTCCTTGTTGCAGGAAGACGCAGAAAAGGAACTGGCGAAGCGGTTGGGCGAGATTATTGCCCGTGTTGCGCCGATGGTCGTGCGCGGCGACTATACCGACGCTCTAAAAGAACTCGCGAGGCTGCGCACTCCGGTAGATGCTTTTTTCGATGGCGTCATGGTTATGGTTGAAGACAAGAACCTGCGCTTGGCCCGTTTGCAGCTACTTGCCAAGATTCACCATGAGTTCTGCCAGATCGCCGATATCTCGCGACTGCAGGGATAAGACGCAATGAAACTCATCATTCTCGATCGCGACGGCGTGATCAACTACGACTCGAACAAGTACATCAAGTCGCCCGAGGAATGGCGGCCGATCCCCGGTAGTGTCGAAGCGATCGCGCGTTTGCACCGCGCGGATTATCACGTGGTGATCGCGACCAGTCAGTCGGGTGTGGCGCGCGGGTTGTTCGACCTCAATGTCCTGAGCAAAATCCATAACAAAATGCTCGAGGCGGTACGTGCCGCGGGTGGCGAGATCGAGGCGATCTTCTTTTGTCCGCACGGGCCGGACGTCGGTTGTCGTTGCCGCAAGCCGTTGCCGGGACTGTTTGAGGAAATTGCCGATCGGATGAAGGTGAACTTGCGCGGCGTTTATGCCGTCGGCGACTCCGAACGCGACGCTCTCGCCGCACGCGCGGTGGCGGCCCGTCCGGTGATGGTGCGTACCGGCAAAGGCGAACGCGAACTGAAGAAAAGTGAAAATCTCAAGGGTGTTCCGGTGTTCGCCGACTTGGCCGCCTTCACTGACGCATTGCTGTCGGGCGAAATGTCAAACGGCTGATGTTAGTCCGCTCAGCCCTGTTCAACGCGGTGATGTGGTCGTCGGTGGCGATCTACGCGCCGCTGGCACTGCTCACGGCGCCATTTTCTTTTGCCTGGCGCTACCGTTTCATCACGCAATGGGGCCGGTTTCACGTCTGGCTGGCGCAGCGGCTCTTGGGTATCGGGTATCGCGTCGAAGGTCGAAGCCACCTGCCGCAAAGTCCCGCGATCGTGTTATCCAAGCATCAGTCGGCGTGGGAGACGCTCGCTTTTCAGGAAATTTTTCCGCCATTTGTTTTTATACTCAAGCGGGAACTGCTGTGGATTCCTCTTTTCGGTTGGGGGCTGGCGCTTTTGAAGCCGATCGCCATCGATCGCGGCGCCGGTCGCCGTGCGCTCGATCAGGTCGTTGCGCAAGGCCGCGCGCGGCTCGATCAGGGGATCTGGGTTGTCGTCTTTCCCGAAGGAACGCGCGTCGCGCCGGGCCATCGGCGCCGTTACAAGAGCGGCGGCGCTGCGCTCGCCGCCGAGACCGGTTACCCGGTGGTGCCGGTGGCACACAATGCCGGCATGTTCTGGCCCAAGCGCAGTTTCATAAAGAAACCCGGCACCATCCGCGTCGTCATCGGACCGCCGATACCGACCCAGGGCAAGAGCGCGGACGAGGTTTTGAAAGAAACCGAGGAGTGGATCGAGCAGACCATGGCAAGGCTCGAAGGCCGCGAAAATTAGAAATTGGGAATCGGATCGGTTGCGTCAGCCGGTTGTGCGTGACACTGGCTTTCAGTAACCGCGAAACGGTGTAACTTCGATCTTTACCACTCGACCGCCGAGAAGGGTAATGGAGTAATAACCGTCGCTTCCCTTGTAGGTCCAGACCTCGCCGCGTTTGCGCGCCGCCGGCACTGACGATTTTTCGCTTTTGGCGCGTGCCGCGGCATCGCGATCCATCGGAGCGCCGGCGTCGCGACGCACCTCCGCCTTCGTCATTCCGCGTTGGATCAGTTGGCCGTTGGCCGTGCGAAAACTATCCGTTTCCCATGAGCTGGCGAGCGACGACGCGTTGGTGAATACCAGGCCAGAGAGAATCGTCAGGATTATTCGGTTCATCACAGTCCCTTGCAGTAATCTTTTTGAGCGTGGCCGCGGTTCATCCGCATGCGACGTAAAGTAAACGACGCCTGCGCCGGTCGTGTCAACTGCCAGCGACGATGGCATCCGCGATGCGGGCAAACTCCTCGATGGTCAGTGTCTCGGCACGCCGTTGCGCATCAATTTCAAGCGCATCCAGGCACTCGGTGCCGGCGATCTCGCGCAGGTTATTGCGCAGCATTTTACGACGGTTCGCAAACGCTGCCTTGACTACCCGCGCAAACGCTTTTGGATCGCGCGCCCGGAACGGCGGTGTCTGATGCGGGACGAGCCGGACCACGGCGGAATCCACCTTGGGCGGT
>JBGPGJ010000172.1:0-4982 GCA_041483795.1 Sulfurifustaceae bacterium | reverse complement strand
ATGGAGCCGAAATATCTTTTTGCCGACGAACCGACGGGCTCGCTCGATTCCGTCAACAGCGAGACCGTGATGAAAATCATCCGAGATGCGAACGAAAAACTCGGCACTGCGGTCATTTTGGTGACCCATGAACCCGCTTATGCCAACCTGGCTAAACGCCGCATTCATTTGGTGGACGGCAGGATCGTACGCGAAGAGGAATGAATCTCGGCACGAACGACCGAAGGATCGAGGCGTGGTTATGGGTGCGTTGTGAGGTAGCTAGAGACCGCAAGCACGTTAGTGCATCGAATAATGATGGAAGAACCGCCGTTTGACCGCTTCCACCGCGAGCAGATAGCAGAGCAGCATGCCTAGCAAGATAACGAAGAACAATAGCGGCGGGGCGACGAGACCGAAGTACGCCCCAATCGGCGTGAATGGCACCATCGCCGCAATCGCGACGACCGTCAGCGATGTCGCCGCCAGCCAGGCGTTTGGGCGGCTGCGCAGCGGACTACGGCGCGTGCGGATGATAAAAATCACCAACACCTGCGTGGCAACGGATTCTATGAACCAACCGGTTTGAAACAACTCATCGCCCGCTTGAAAAACTTCGAGCATGATGAAAAAAGTGAGAAAGTCGAAAACAGAACTGACCGGGCCGACCACCCACATGAAATTGCGGATGAAGGTTATGTCCCAGTGGCGCGGCTGCTCGAGGTATTCCTTGTCAACATGGTCCAAGGGGATGGGAATTTCGGAAATGTCATAGAGCAGGTTGTTGAGCAGAATCTGCACCGGCAACATCGGTAGAAATGGCAGAAACAGCGAAGCACCCGCCATGCTGAACATGTTGCCGAAGTTCGAGCTGGTGCCCATCATGATGTACTTCATGATATTGCCGAAGGTGCGCCGTCCTTCCTGGACGCCATCGTGCAGGACCGTCAGGTCGCGCCGCAGCAGGATCATCTCGGCCGCTTCTTTGGCGATGTCCACGGCACTGTCCACGGAAATGCCGATATCGGCTGAGTGGAGAGACGGGGCGTCGTTAATGCCGTCGCCTAAATAACCGACGGTGTGGCCGCGCGCCTTCAGCGCCAGAATGATACGGTTCTTTTGGGTTGGCGTGACGCGGCAAAAAAGATTGACGGTCTCCGCCTGCGCCCGCAGGGCAGGATCGTCCATGTGCTGAATAACATCACCTGTCAGCACCCCGGTAACCGGCAGGCCCAGTTCCGCGAAGACATGTTGTGTGACCCGCTCATTGTCCCCGGTTACAATCTTGACCATGACGCCGCTGGCGGCCAAGGACTTGAGCGCTTCGGCAGCGCTTTTTTTAGGTGGGTCAAAAAAGGCGGCGAATCCTGCGAACACCAGTTGAGTTTCATCGCCCACGACTGCGTGCGGATGGTCGGGTGCGACCTTACGCCAAGCGATACCCAGCACCCTAAAGCCCTCGCGCCCCAAGCTGTCGTACAACTGCTGAATTCGAGCGCGCGCCTGCGCGTCCAGCGGTTTCGGGTCTTGCCGCCGGTCCGCGGCGTAGTGGGTGGACAAGCGCAAAATATCTTCCGGTGCGCCTTTCACCGCCAGCAACCGTTCACGGCCGTCGTCCACCAGAACCGAAACGCGGCGACGCTCAAAATCGAACGGCACCTCGTCGAGTTTGCACCAACGGGAAACGTCAATCTCGGTATGTTCCAGAATAGCGTCGTCCAACGGGCTTTTCAGCCCGGTCTCGAAATAGCTGTTGAGATAGGCAAGCTCCAGCACTTGCTCGCTGTCGCGCCCGTCGGCATCGAGGTGACGCTCGAGGCGGATACGTGCCTCGGTGAGAGTGCCGGTCTTGTCGGTGCACAGCACGTCCATGCTGCCGAGGTTGTGAATCGCCGCCAACCGTTTGATGACGACGTGCTTCTTGGCCATGCGCAGCGCGCCGCGCGACAATGTGACCGACACGATCATCGGCAGTAGTTCCGGGGTTAAACCCACCGCCAGCGCCACGGCGAATAAAAACGATTCGAGTAGCGGGCGGTGGAGCAGCGCGTTGACTAACAATACAAACAGCACAAGGAGAATCGTCAGGCGCATGATGAGCATGCCGAAATGCCGCGTGCCCAGCTCGAAGGCGGTAGGCGGCGCCTTGGCTGCCAGCGACTCGGCGATTGACCCGAGCGCCGTGGAGGCGCCCGTGCGACAGATCATGATCTTGGCCGCACCGCTGACAACGGAAGTGCCCATGAACACGGCATTCGTTACTTTACTTATCTCCTCGGTCGGCGCGAGCAGATCGCCGGCGTGTTTCTCGACTGGGTAGGATTCGCCGGTGAGCAGCGCCTGATTCACGAAGAAATCCTTGGCGTCCAACACGCGCCCGTCCGCGGGCGCCAGGTCGCCCGCGGACAGCAGCACCACGTCGCCCGGCACCAGATTGGCCATGGCGATATCAGTCTTGTGGCCGTCACGCAGCACCGTTGCCCGTGTCGCCACGGATTGCCGCAGCCGTTCCGCGGCCTGCCCGGCTTGATACTCCTGAACAAAGTCGAGGGTCACGCTGATCAACACGATAACGCCGATGATGAGAAAGCTGGCGACATCTCCGGTGAGGGCGGCGATGCCGCTCGCCGCCAACAACACGACGACGAGGGGATTGCCAAAGCGCGCCAAAAATTGAAAAATCAACGCGCGCTTAGGATGTGCGCGCAAAATATTATGACCAAAGCGCTCGATACGTCGGCGAGCTTCTTTGTTCGTCAGCCCTTCAGAACCCGCGCTTACTCGAGTCTGAACGGAGGCGAGAGCCGGATTCCAGAATGAGAATTCCTGGTCTTGCATCGTGATTAGAAATGTCTTAATTCGGTTTCGAGCAACCTCACCTATTACTTCTCCTTCGGGCGACGGTCTACGCGCTCGTCGCCCTTTACCGCGCGGCGTTGCTGTCCTGTTCGAACAACCGCTCCAGTTCCTCCGCGCCTTGGCGTGTGGCGGCGATAAGTTGCGCCTCGTCCCGATAGATCTTGTGTTGCTGTTCCAGCAGCGTTTCGTCGTGTTGGCGGAATTTATGGGTCGCCTCATTCGCCTCGGTCGCGGAGTAGCCGAGCCCCAGCAGGACATCTCGCGCAAGTTCGAGACTGGAGAGGAAGGTCTCGCGCATGATCCGCTCCACGCCGACGTCCATGAGCCGGTAGGCGTGCCGGCGGTTGCGCGCGCGGGCGTAGATCTTGAGGTGGGGATAGTGTTTCTTGACTATCTCCGCGGTTTTAACCGAGGCCTCGACGTCGTCGATTGCAAGCACGAACGCCTCGGCCTTGTCGGCCTGGGCGGCGCGCAGGAGATCCAGGCGCGAGGCGTCGCCGAAATAGATTTTGGCGCCGAACTTGCGCACGAAGTCTACCTGTTCGAAGCTCGCCTCCAGCGCGGTGTACGGGATCTTCTTCATCTGCAGCGTGCGTGCGACCATCTGGCCGAAGCGCCCGAAGCCGGCGATGATCACGCGGTGGTCGCGCGCTTCGATGCTATCGAACTCTTTCGGCGGCGCCGATGCACTCCCAATTTTCAGAATCTTCTCGTTCAATGCAATCAGCAACGGCGTGAGCGCCATCGAAGCGGAGATAACGACGATCAACAGATCGGATTGCGCCTTGTCCATGACCTGCGCACCGGCGGCCACGCCGAAGAGGACGAAGGCAAACTCGCCGCCTTGGGAGATGAACAGGGCCAGATTCGCGGCGGAGGCGCGGTTTTGTCCCGCGAGCCGCGCCAGGCCGTACAACACTGAGGACTTGATTGCCATCAAGCCAAATACCAGGCCGAGGATAGTGAAGGGTTTGTCAATCACCAGCCCGAGATCAACCGACATGCCGACGGCGATGAAAAACAGCCCAAGCAGCAGGCCCTTGAACGGTTCGATATCGGCCTCGAGTTCATGGCGATATTCGGAATCCGCCAGCAACACGCCGGCGAGGAACGAGCCCAAGGCCATGGACAACCCGACCTGTTCCATGAGCAGCGCCGTCCCCATCACCACCAACAGCGCCGCGGCGGTGAAGATTTCGTGGCTTGCGGCGGAGGCGGCGAGGCGCAAAAGCGGTCGCAGCAACCAGCGGCCGCCGATGACCACCGCTGCTACCACGGCGATGGCCTTGGTTGCGGCGAGCGCACTCGAGATCCGATCCATTTCGTCCGCCCCAAGCCCCAGCAATGGAATGATGGCGAGCAACGGGATCGCCGCGAGATCCTGAAACAGCAAGATCGCAAACGATGTCCGCCCGTGATGAGTGGTGAGTTGTTTTTTTTCGGCCAGGATTTGCAGCGCCAGGGCGGTGGAGGAGAGCGACAACACCAGACCCACCACCACGGCCGTGATAACAGACAACCCGAGAGCGATACCGGCGAGCGTCAGCAACAGGCCGGTCACGATCACTTGCGCGCTGCCCAGACCGAACACCGGTTTGCGCAACGTCCACAGACGCGAGGGTTGTAGTTCCAGACCGATAATAAACAACAGCAGCACGACGCCAAGCTCGGCGAAATTCAAAATGTTGTCCACGTCGCGAACGAAACCGAGCATCCACGGGCCGATGAGCATGCCGGCCGCGAGATAACCCAGCACCGCACCCACGCCCAATCGTTGGCACAGGGGTACCGCAATAACCGCCGCCGCTAGAAACACCACCACTTCGTGAAGGAGTGACATGCTCATTAGAGTTGTTCCTGAATGTATTTCGGTTAAGCACGAGCGGAGTCGGTTTTGAAAGGCGCACGGAGACTCACCGCGTACCTCAAAAGCCGAAACGTCATGCCGCAATGCGTTATAGCTTATCGGGGTTGTTCGAATTAGTAATCTAGAGCCGGATTCCCAGTGCCGGCCTCGAGTTTTGCGCTGCGGCGACCTATGACGTCGAGGTATGATTCATAGCGGTTCATGTGTGCGGGATGGCAAATGATCGTAAAAAATTCGGCGGACGGGTTGACGTTGCAGAGGCTGTTTTTTGCGCTAT
>JBGPGJ010000171.1:0-5007 GCA_041483795.1 Sulfurifustaceae bacterium | reverse complement strand
TTTCGCCGGAGTAGATTTCAACGGAGCGCCCGCCCGGTTTTGTCGTCAGTAATTGTTTTGCGCTTGTTCACGCCTGCGCGCAGGTCCGTGCTGAAGAGTTAAACAATGCAAGACACAAATTCTCAAACCCCCGGTTCCAATAGCGGCACGAACGGCGCTCATCACGTCGCCGTCGCGCCGTCCGGCGCCATGGCGCGCGAGTCCTGGAAAATCTTTCGGATCATGGCCGAGTTCGTCGCCGGCTTCGAACAACTCGCGCAGATTCAACCGTCGGTCAGCATCTTCGGCTCCGCGCGTATCGCACCGGGGCATCCGTATTATGCCCTGACTGAGGAAATTGCGCGCAAACTCGCCGATGCCGGTTTTTCCGTCGTGAGCGGCGGCCGTCCCGGTCTCGTGGAGGCAGCGAACAATGGCGTCTACTACGGCAAGAGCCCGAGCGTGGGGCTGAACCTTCAACTCCCGCATGAGCAACGGACCAATGACTACCAGGACGTGAGTCTCACGTTCCAACATTTCTTCGCGCGCAAGATGATGTTCGTCAAGTACGCCAAGGCCTACGTCTGCATGCCCGGCGTTAGGCACACTCGATGAACTGATCGAAGCGCTGGCGCTCATCCAAACCGGCAAGAGTACGCGTATGCCGATCGTCCTCGTGCACCGGCCATATTTGGGACGGACCGGTGGATCGGTTCAAGCGCACGCTCGTGGCCGGGGGTATGATAGACGAGACCGATTTGGAATCGTTCACGGTGGTGGACAGCGCCAGCGAGGTGCTGAAAACGATTTTCCGTTTCTACGAAACCCGCGGCTTCGAGCCGTCAGAAGAGGAGCGGGAAGTCCGGCTTAACCTGTGACAGGAGATCGCATGCGCGTCTTTTTTCTGGTTTGTCTGTTGGCGGCCGCGCCGCTCGCGAGCCTTGCCGCCGAGGCACCGAAGCAGGGCGCCCCGAAACCGTCGGCCGGCGCGCCGCCTCCGCCTCCGCCGCCAGCGTCGGGGACACGCTCATCACCCGCCCCCGAACCGGAAACCGGGCTCGAACCGGAAATCACGATCACCACCCGCGGCGATGTCACCTACGAGGAATACCGCATGCACGGGAAACTTTACATGATCAAAGTCGTCCCCAAGCACGGCAAACCTTACTATCTCATCGATCGTGAAGGCAGCGGCCAGTTTCACGGTAGCGACCTCGAACCGACCATCTCCATTCCCAACTGGGTCATCAAAAGTTGGTAAGGAGCTAGAGGCAGGAAAAAGAACATAGAAATCCTCGTTACCCTTCACTCGTTACTCGCCGCTTCGGTATCATAGGCTGTCGCACTGTGTTTCCGCCGCGTCGCCGGAGAGATCATTCATGCAAACCCAATCTATTCCCGCCAGCGAAGCATTCTCCTGGATCCGCACCGGTTTTGAACGCGTACGGCGCGAACCTGCACGTTGGCTCGGGATGACGCTTATCTATTTAGTTGTCGCGTTGCTGCTTAGGCCGATCCCGAGCTTGCTCTACAACCTTGTGCTGGCATTTCTTACCCCCATCATGCTCGCAAGCGCATTGATCGCCGCCCGCTCCGCGCCGGTGCCGACACCGGCGGACTGGCGTGGATGGCTGCGCGCCCTAATTGTCGACGCGCTGCGCGATCTGTTTCAAGTGTTCCGGCGCGAGGATCACACGTTCGCAATCATGATCGTGTGCATAGTCACACTTGGGCTGGTCGCTGTCGTCAACATTCCCGCCCTGCTCATCTCCGGCGGTTCGATGATTTCGGGTTTGGCTGGCGCAGGTTTGGCGGCTCCACTGCGGCTGGAGACGGCTGTGGGTATGGCCGTGGTCGCGCTGTTGTATTTGCTGCTGCTGATGGCGTTGCTTTATATCGTGCCGCTCACGGTGTTTGGTAACCGTCAAGCGATTCCCTCCCTGACCGAGAGCTTTCTCACCTGCGTACGCCATCGCGCGCCGCTGGCGCTTTTCATCGCGCCGTTTCTGGGCGTGAACCTCCTGATCATGGTCGCCTTCGGCCTCTCGCACTGGCTCGGCTACCTGTTACTGGTGGGTCTCGGGGTCGTGGCACTTCCCGCCTTTGTCATCGGCCTGTATAGCAGCTATCAAACGTTGTTTGAAACGCCGGCCGTGTCCGCAGCGTCGCCGATAAACCCCAACGCGACACCCTAGGCCCCTTCCGCGCGCGCATTAGCTAAAGCTATGATGGCCCGATGCAACTGCGCGTCTACCACGGACCCGCGCTCGGCGCTTACGGTTTTCCCCACGGCCATCCTTTCGGTCCCGACCGACTCGAGGCGTTCCGGCAAGAGTTTCTGCGCCGTGGTCTCGATCGGCGCGTCGAAGTCGCGAGCCCGATCGCGTGCACGCGCGCCGATTTGTTGCGATTTCACACAGCCGCGTACGTTGCACTGGTCGAAGAACGCTCAACGCGCGGGGAAGGTTATCTCGACTACGGCGATACACCGGCGTTTCCAGGCGTATACGAGGCGGCGAGTGTCGTCGTCGGTTCAGTGCTCGATGCCGCGCGCGCCATTCTCGATGGCCGCTGTACGCGCGCGTTTATTCCCATCGCGGGGCTACATCACGCGCGCCGCGACGGTGCGGCGGGCTTTTGCGTATTCAACGACATCGGCGTGTTGATCGAGTGGCTGCGCGCCGAGCACGGCATTAAGCGCGTCGCCTATGTGGACATAGACGCACACCATGGCGACGGCGTGTTTTACGGTTTCGAGGATGACCCCGACGTGATCTTCGCCGACATCCACGAGGACGGCCGCTACCTTTATCCCGGCACCGGCGCCGCCACCGAAACCGGCGTGGGCGCGGCCATGGGCACGAAACTGAACATACCGATGCCGCCGGGGGCGGACGACGCCGCATTTCACGAAGTATGGCCCCAGGTCGAGGAGTTCGTACGGCGCGGCAAACCCGAATTCGTTATTCTCCAGGCCGGCGCCGATAGCATCGCGGGCGATCCGATCGCGCACATGCAGTTCTCACCCAAGGTGCACGGCTACGCGGCACGCCGATTGTGCGTGCTCGCCGACGAGTTATGTAAGGGAAGATTTATTGCCACCGGTGGTGGCGGCTACGACCGCGCGAATCTCGCGGCAACGTGGTGCAATGTCGTGGAAGGAATGTTGAACTGACAGCGACTAACGGCTTTTCTTGGCAACCACGCGATTGCCGCCGTCGCGTTTCGCCTCCATCACGGCGCCGTTGGCGCGCGACAGGATGTGTTCCAGGTCCTTGCCCTTGGTGTACTGGGTGACGCCGATGCTGACAGTGAGACCGACGCGCTTACCGTTGGCACTCAACTTGGCGTTGCCGACGGCGCCGCGGATGCGCTCGGCAATCTTGCGCGCCTGGGTGAGACCCGTGTGCGGCAACACCAGTAAAAACTCTTCACCACCGTAGCGGCCGACCTTGTCTGGCATGCGCAGTGTGTCGGCGAGCACGCCGGCGACATCGGCCAACACCTTGTCGCCCACCGAACGTCCAAACTGGTCGTTAACACGCTGCAAGTGATCCATATCCACCATCGCCACCGACAGCGCCGTGTTGTAACGCTCGGCCTGCGCCATTGCTTCGAGCACGCCCATGGTGATGCCGCGGCGGTTCATCACGTGCGTGAGCGGATCGGTGACGGTGAGCACACTCATCTCCTCGGCCGACTCAACGCCGTGTCCTTCACGGAGCATCGCTGAACACACCAACCAGTAAACCGATGGCGCCGCCACGACGGCCAGCAACACCGATGTGAGAACGGCGACGGGCGCGGTGCGCGACTCGACACCGAGTCCGTTCAGCACGCCCAATAGAACCACGGCGGAGATAAAAACGATCGCCGCGATCCCGAGTATGACCTTGAGTGCAACTGGCGCGTTACGACTGGTCTTCTTCATTGCGCTGGCGCGTACCGAACGACAAAAATCGTTGGATTGTTCCGATAGAAGTTTCGTCTACTACTATAGTCCACGCGCCGGATAAGCGGGCCGGCGTAATTTGCCAGCATTCACAACCACTTATGTCGGCTATAGTGCCTGCAGTTCGGCGTAAGCCAACACCAACCACTTCGTGCCGGCGCCCGCGAAATTGATTTGCACGCGTGCGTGCGCGCCTTGGCCTTCGTACCCGAGGACCACACCCTCGCCGAAATTGGCGTGATGCACACGGCTGCCGAGGCGCATCCCCGCCGGCGGTTCGCCCGTCATGAGTGGCGCGATCGCGGCATGCAGCGTCGGCGCCGCGCGTATCTCGTGTATCAACTCGCTTGGGATCTCGCCCAGAAACCGCGACGGGCTGGTGTAGTGTTCGCTCCCGTGGAGTCGGCGCACCTCGGCAATGCTCAGAACCAATCGCTCGCGCGCTCGAGTCATGCCGACATAACAAAGCCGTCGTTCTTCCTCGAGCCGGCCGGGCTCTTCGAGCGAGCGCTGGTGCGGAAACAAACCTTCCTCCAGTCCGGTGAGAAACACCAACGGAAATTCGAGCCCCTTGGCCGAATGCAAGCTCATCAGTTGCACGCAGTCTTCCCACGCCTCGGCCTCGCCTTCGCCTGCTTCGAGCGCCGCATGGGCAAGGAAAGTGGAAAGCGGGTCGAGTCCCTCGGCTTCATCGTATTCGAAACCGCGTCCGGCGGTGACGAGCTCTTCCAAGTTTTCGACCCGCGCCTCGCCTTTCTCGCCCTTTTCCTTTTTATAGTGCTCGATCAACCCGCTCACCTTGAGTACATGCTCAATCTGCTCCGCCAACGGCAACGCCGCGGTCTCGTGCGCCAGGCGCTCTATGAGAACGAGAAACCCTTTGAGTGCCAGCGCCGCGCGCGCGGCGAGTTCGCCGGAGGCGATGAGCCGCTGCGCGGCTTCCCACAACGACAGGCTTGCGCCCTTGGCCAGCTCGCGCACCGCATCGAGTGTTTTGTTGCCGAGACCGCGCGTGGGCACGTTGGCAACGCGATCGAACGACGGATCGTCGTGGCGACTCGCGACCAGGCGCATAT
>JBGPGJ010000170.1:0-5013 GCA_041483795.1 Sulfurifustaceae bacterium | reverse complement strand
GGGCTGCGACATCTCGGTTTCCACCACGCCCACGCTCATGCCGAGAGTTTCGTAGATCGGCCGCATCCATTCGGCGTCGCGCCGGGCGAGATAGTCGTTCACCGTGACCACATGCACGCCGCGGTCCGTGAGGGCGTTCAAGTACACCGGCAGCGTGGCGACCAGGGTTTTGCCTTCGCCGGTCTTCATTTCCGAGATCTTGCCTTGATGCAGCACCATGCCGCCGATCAATTGCACGTCGAAGTGGCGCATGCCGAGCGTGCGCCTGGAGGCTTCGCGCACGACGGCGAAGGCCTCGTGCAACAGATTGTCCAGCGGCTCGCCGTTCGAAACGCGGGTCTTAAACTCGGCGGTCTTGGCGTTAAGCTGCGCGTCGGCAAGCTTGGCGAACTCGGGCTCGAGCGAATTGATGCGAGCGACGTCCGTTTGCAGGCGCTTGATCAGGCGCTCGTTGCGGCTGCCGAAGATCTTGGTGAGGACCTTGGTAATCATAAAACGCTAGCGCCCGCTCTGAAGTTCCACTCGGGAACGAAAGCGCGAATTATGGAGGAAAAACAGCGGGACTTGAAGGAGTTACGGCTTTAGCGCCTGTGCAACCGTCGTACGAGCTGCCGCCATCGCTTGATGCAGATAGCTCGCCGGATTGACGGCTTGACCGTTACGTACCACCTCGAAGTGCAGGTGCGGACCCGTGGAACGTCCGGTCGTACCGATGCGGGCAATCTCCTGCCCTTTCTTCACGCGATCGCCAACTTTTACGAGCACCGCCGAGGTGTGGGCATAACGCGTGACGAGATCGGATTCGTGGGTGACTTCCACCACCACTCCATAACCGACCTTCTCGCCGGCCCAATTCACCACGCCATCGCCGGTGGCGTAAATCGGCCCGCCGAAACGCGCGGCGATGTCCACGCCTTCGTGGATTCCCTGATGACCCGTAAACGGATCCATGCGTATTCCGAAACCGGACGATATCCAGCCTCCGTCCACCGGCCACGCCGAAGGCGTGACTGCGGCATTCAGCTTGCGATCGAGCAGCAGGCTCTCGAGCGCCACCAAGCGCGCCTGTGAACGATCGAGTTCGCGTGCGAGCGCTTCCAGATTTTTCACGACATCGGGCGAGTTCACACCCACCGCGGCATTCTTCTCCGGGCCGCCCATGGCGGGCAGTGCATCGAAATTAAACTCACGCGCATCGAGTCCCGCCATGCGCGTGAGCCGACCGCCGAGAGCATTGAGACGCAGGATTTGCGCTTGCAGACTGCCGAGCCGCTGCGCCAGCGCATTGAGATATCGTACCGCCTCGGCGCGCGCTTGGCTGAGCGCCGCCCGCGATTGCCACAACTCCTCGCGGTAGGCTGCCACCGCAGGGCTTCCCTGCTGGCGATCCATCATTTCACTCACGCGATACGCCACCGACCCCATGATGGCCGGCAACAACAAGATACCGACGAGAAAGACCGCCGTCAGTTGACGACGATTCAAGCTCGCGGTTTGGCCGCCGCCGCTACGATTACCGGGAACGAGTATGACGTGCATGCGGGTTCAGTTTGTCGCCAGTTCAACTTTCTTCTATCGCCGCGGGATACAGATGCAGAGATTCCCACGCCAGCTATTGCACTCAGCACAGGCCGTTTATATCGCCGGGAGCGTACGAACGAAAGCGATCGGGGCCTCTTCGGTCTCTTGATACGTCATCAGCTCCCACGCCTCCTGCTCGGCCACCAGTTTTTGCAGCAACCTGTTGTTAAGCGCGTGACCGGATTTGTGCGCACTGAACGCCCCGATCAGCGGACGCCCGAGCAGATAAAGATCGCCGATGGCATCCAGCACCTTGTGCTTGACGAACTCATCCTCGTAACGCAAGCCGTCTTCGTTCAGGATGCGATACTCATCTAGCACGACGGCATTGTCGAGCCCGCCGCCGCGCGCCAGGCCCACCGCGCGCAACGCCTCCACCTCGGCCATGAAACCGAAGGTGCGCGCGCGGCTGATCTCCTTCACGAACGAGGTCGTCGAAAAGTCCACGGTCGCCTGCTGACGCGCGTTGCGGAACGTCGGGTGATTGAAATCAATCTCGAAGGTCACCTTGAAGCCTTCAAATGGCTCGAAGCGCGCCCACTTATCGCCTTCACGCACCTCGACCTTGCGCTTGATGCAAATGAAGCGCTTCGGCGCCGATTGCTCGGCGATACCGGCGGATTGGATCAGGAACACGAACGGACCGGCGCTGCCATCCATGATCGGCACTTCGGCGGCCGTGAGATCCACGTAAGCGTTATCGATGCCGAGACCGGCGAACGCCGACATCAGATGTTCGACGGTGGAGACACGCACGCCGTCGCGTTCGATGGTGGTTGACAAGCGCGTGTCCGTGACGTTTTCCGGGCAAGCGCGAATCTCGATCGGTTCCGGCAAGTCTACTCGTCGGAAGACGATCCCAGTATCCGCCGCCGCAGGCCGCAGCGTGAGGTAAACCTTATCGCCTGTGTGAAGACCGACGCCCGTCGCTCGTATGACGTTTTTAAGTGTGCGTTGTTTGATCATTAACTGTTATTTGTGGTGGAGGAGAGCTATCCCTGCCGTTTTCTTCATTCGGAATCGCGCATTCGCCTCACGGGCTGAAGCCCAGCGGTAGCGACACCACCCTCCGGAAAAGTTTGTTGTCCACGTTGGTTGCGCTAGATATTTAAGGACAAAACCCATGCTCTGTCCAGTAAATTCCCCTCCTGCCTTGGAAAACAGCCCTCTTGCCCGATAAACGGCGAAAAAATCACCTCTTTTCGCACCTTTTTCAATCGGCCTGCTTACGCAGAAACGCCGGGATATCCAAGTAATCCAGCGCCGGCTGCGCCGCGATCGGCCGCTCGCTGCGACGGTTGCGGATCACGGTTGGGGTATCGAGCTGCTCGTAGCTCGCCGGATCGGTACCGGTTTTGAGCACCTTCAGCGGCTGTTGCTTGCGCTTCTCCAGAAGGATGTTGAAAAAGGCCTTCCATGGCCTTTTTCAACTCGCGGCGGCGCGGCGCATGTCCGCGCCTTGCTCCGTCCGACTACTCACTAAGGTGAGCGGTCGGACGATGCGGCACTTTTCGGCGGCGCTCCTGCTTCGCCTAAAAGTCCGGTGCAGACATCCTGTCTGCCCGTTCGGCGCTGCGCGCCTCACCCTTGGTGGCGCCTAGCAGGCTGTTTTTCGACAGCCTGCTAGGCCCAAACCGGTGGCCACGATGGTGACGCGCAACTCCTCGCGCATCTCCGGTTCGAGTCAGCGTCCCGATCACGACGGTGGCGTCTTCGGAGGCGAACTCCTTGACCGCGTTGCCGACTTCCTCGAATTCGCCGATGGGCAACAAAAACCGCTTAAGCTAATCTTCACTTAAAAATGTTCGTCTCTTTTCGGAAATACTTCAATGATCGCGCTTAGAAGAAATCGTCGTTTTTTTACTCTCGCTGTCTTTAGCTTATCGCTTTCGACGGTTTGCAATTTAAGTACCGCTCAAACTTGTCAGAACGAGGAAACGTCGCATGCCACATCGGAGATCATCACTCTAAAAGCCGTGGGTGACATTGTGTTGGGCAGCGATTGGCCGACTTCCAACTACCCCACGGGCTTCGAAAAAGATATCCAGACGCGGCTTAAGCAAGTGCTTGGTGATGCGGACGTCATCTTCGGTAATTTTGAGGGTGCACTCACGACGCACGACACCACCACCAAAAATATAGGATCGGGCACGCAGTTCGCGTTCCGGATGCCGCCTCGATTCGCGCTGTTGCTCAAAAGTGGCGGTTTCGATGTTCTAAACATCGCGAACAATCACACCTTCGATTTTGGCCAACCGGGATTCAGCGACACGACCGCTCACCTTTCCAAGGCGGGCATTCTGGTCGTCGGTGAATCGAACAAGATCGCACTGCAAAAGATTAACGACGTCACCCTTGCTTGGATAGGTTTCAGTTATCTCTTGCGCCACAATAATGTCGCAGACACGGAAAGACTCGCGGAGTTAATGCAAAAAGCCCGCGCGCAGTCCGATGTGGTCATCGTCTCTATGCAAGCCGGCGCGGAGGGCAGTGAAGCGCTCAAGGTAAGAGACGACGACGAAATCTTCCTCGGTGAAAATCGTGGGAATACGTTCGCGTTTGCGCGTCGAGCCGTCGATCTGGGCGCCGATCTTGTGCTCGGACATGGTCCGCATGTGCTGCGCGGAATGGAATGCTACAAAGGTAAACTGATCGCCTACTCGTTGGGAAATTTTGTCGGCTACGGCGCACTCTCGATAAAAAGGGCCGCCTCGATCTCGGCTATTCTAGAAATCAAACTCGCGAAAAATCGACAAACCCTCGGATTCAATGTCATCCCCATTAAATTTAACAGTCAGAAATTACCTGAAATGGACAAGGACAATCTGGCCCGCTATTTAATTAACGATCTTTCCCGCCTCCCACCTTTAACCGGCACAGTCAATCTACCTACAACCAGCGATGGGGTTGAAAAATATCGCCGCTGGCTCTCCGCCTCTGAGCTGATAAAAATACTAAACGAATAAAGCGCACATCAGACTTCGCTCATTGCTCGACCGACAACAGGGTAAAGCCACTCCGGCATCCTTCACTTCTTTGCCGTCCTCGCGGGGCCGAGAAAGAAAATACCTGGGGCTAACCCCGGTCTTTACTCCGCTGCGCCATCCATATCGCTAAAAACCACCGCTGGACTTGTTTCGGCGTCCTGTCAATCGGCCTGCTTACGCAGAAACGCCGGGATATCCAAGTAATCCAGCGTCGGCTGCGCCGCCATCGGCCGCTCGCTGCGGCGGTTGCGGATCACGGTCGGAGTATCGAGTTGCTCGTAGCTCGCCGGACCGGTCCCGGTCTTGAGCACCTTTAGCGGCTGTTGCTTGCGCTTCTCCAGCCCCAAGCCGGTGGCCACGATGGTGACGCGCAACTCCTCGCGCATCTCCGGTTCGAGTCAGCGTCCCGATCACGACGGTAGCGTCTTCGGAGGCAAACTCCTTG
>JBGPGJ010000169.1:0-5037 GCA_041483795.1 Sulfurifustaceae bacterium | reverse complement strand
CCCGCGCGCGGGAATCATGTATTCGAGGCGCACGCGCCCTTTGCCGTCCGGTTCCATGGTGAGCAGATCGCCCTTGCGCACGCCGAGCTTTTCCATTACTGCGCCCTGATGTCGTTCCTCGACGTCCACCGAAAGTAACTCAAATGGCTCGTGCTTCTCGCCATTGACCTCTTTGAGGATGACCTGTGGGCGCGAGACCGCGAGTTCAAATCCCTCGCGGCGCATATTCTCTATAAGTATCGAAAGGTGCAGCTCACCGCGGCCCGAAACCTTGAATTTATCAGGCGCGCCGGTCGGTTCGACGCGCAGAGCAACATTGTGAATCAGTTCCCGTTCGAGTCGCTCCTTGATGTTGCGCGAGGTGATGTACTTACCGTCACGCCCGGCAAAGGGGGAGGTATTCACTTCGAAGGTCATGCTGACGGTGGGTTCGTCCACGTCTAGCGCGGTTAGCGCCTCGACATGTTCCGGGTCGCAAAGCGTATCCGAGATGCGCGGCGCCTCGATGCCGGTGAGTGCGACGATGTCGCCGGCGGCAGCTTCTTCCTCCTCATAACGCTCGAGGCCGAGAAAGCCGAGCACCTGGAGCACGCGCGCGTTGCGTGATTTGCCGTCTCGATCCACGATCGTTATTGCCTGGTTCGGATGCACGCGCCCGCGCTGGATGCGTCCGATGGCGATGGCGCCGACGTAACTCGAGTAATCGAGGGTCGTGACCTGCATTTGAAACGGGCCGTCGGGGTCCACTTTCGGCGGTGGCACATGCTTCAAGATGGTTTCAAACAGCGGCGTCATGTCGCCGCCGGTGACATCGGGCGTGAGCCCGGCGTAGCCGTACAGCGCCGAGGTGTACACCACGGGGAAGTCGAGCTGCTCTTCGGTTGCCCCCAGCTTATCGAAGAGGTCGAAGGTTTGACTGAGCACCCAGTTCGGGCGCGCGCCGGGACGGTCAATCTTGTTGATCACGACAATCGGTTTGAGCCCGTGCGCGAATGCCTTGCGCGTGACGAAGCGCGTCTGTGGCATCGGGCCGTCTACGGCGTCCACAAGCAGCAGTACCGAGTCCACCATCGAAAGTACGCGCTCGACTTCGCCGCCGAAGTCGGCGTGGCCCGGGGTATCCACGATGTTGATGCGGTAATCGCGCCAGCGAATCGCCGTGTTCTTGGCGAGGATGGTGATGCCGCGTTCGCGCTCGAGCACGTTCGAGTCCATGATGCAGCTGCCCATGTCCTTGCGGTTGTCGAACGTGCCCGATTGTTGCAGAAGCTTGTCCACGAGCGTGGTTTTACCGTGGTCAACGTGGGCAATGATGGCGATGTTACGCAGCTTCTGGATCACAACGGGCTACCGGGTGAGGAGTAAAAGGCGGCGCATTATACATGCGTGGGGCCGGAGATGTTACAAGTGTAGCGTATCCCGCCTCATCCGTGATTCCTTACTTTTTTGCACTCTTTGCGCATCAATGCCGCGTTGGAGTAGCCTCGATCGTGTGTGGCGCGGCGAATAATTGCTCGGCGTCCACTGGGTCGAGGGTGTAGTGCTGGCCACAGAACTCGCAGTCCACGTCCACGCGGCCCTTTTCGGCAAGAATCGAGCGCACTTCAGCCTCGCCCAGCATGCGCAATGCCCCTTCGACGCGCTCGCGCGAGCACGAACAGCGGAAACTCACCGGCACGCGCGCGAACAAGCGGACATCCTCTTCGTGGTAGAGCCGGTGCAGGATGTCCTCGGCCGGTAGCGCGAGCAGTTCCTCGCGCGTGAGGGTCGAACTCAGATGCGTGGCGCGTTCCCAGGCATCGCGGTCGGGGCTGTGTTTGTCCGGCAACCGTTGCAGCAGCATGCCTGCGGCTTGTTGCGCATCGGCCGCAAGCCACAACCGCGTGGCGAGCTGTTCGGAACGCGCGAAGTAGCCTTCCAGTATGCGCGCGATGCTGTCGCCTTCAAGCTCGACGATGCCCTGATAGCGCTCCTTGCCCTTTAGTGGGTCAATGGTAATGGCGAGCCGCCCGTTGCCGAGCAGCTGCGACGGCGGGCCCACTGGAACCTGGCCTTCCCACTGCGCGATCGCGCGCATGGTGCGCTCGCTCGAGCACTCCACGACCAGCAAGCGCACGGGTCCGTTGCATTGCACCTGCATGATAAGTTTGCCGTCGAATTTCAGCGTCGCGGTCAGCAACGCCGCTGCGGCCATCAGTTCGCCCAGCAGATCGCGTACCGACTCGGGATACTGGCGACGTTCCAGCACAGCGCGCCACGTGGCGTCGAGGTGCACGATGCGCCCCTGGATCGGCGCGTGCTCAAAGACAAAGCGATCGAGGCTGTCATGAGGGCGGACGGCGGAGTCGGGAATGGACGTCTCGGGGATCATGAGGTGATAGACCAGTCGGATTCATATTAGTTTTAAGTGTAATAATTTTCGCACGCGGTTTTCGTATGTTGGACGTTAATCAATGAAAACCATGAGTTGGATTTGCCTAGTCCATCCCTGGACTCCGGTCTTCGGGCCAGCCTTCGGCTGTCCAAAATCGCTGTCGGCGATTTTGTCGCTACGCTCCTTCCAGGCTAGGAACTTAAGAAATAGAATTACCGGACTCCACGCTGGTTTGGGCAGCAGCGACCCCCGATTGCGGTGTGTTGTTGGAAGAGGAAGTTGGTATCGGCAGAGAATAAGCAGGAAAGGAATCCGCCGCCGCTATATGTCGCGGCTGCGGATTCCGGCTCGGCGATGGCCTTATTCCCGTGCGGCTCGACGCGATTGAACGGGAGATTTCTCGGCGGTCTTATTCAGTGCCGCGGTTTCCAGATGCTGACGGACGCGGCGCAGTTGTTCCAGCAGTTCCGCCGGCACGCGCTCACCCAAGCCTTGCAGGTAGGTTTGCACGTCCTGGGTCTCCTGCTTCCAGCTCGCGGCGTCCACGTGCAACAATTCCTGCATGGTCGCGGCCGCGACATCGAGACCGCGCGTATCGACGCCATCCGCCGATGGCACGAAGCCGATCGGCGTTTCGACCGCGCGGCCCTCGCCGCGCGCGCGTTCGACGATCCAGCGCAGCACGCGCAGATTCTCGCCGTAGCCGGGCCACAGGAATTCGCCCTTGGGGCCGCGACGGAACCAGTTAACGTTAAAAATCGCGGGCGGCTGTTTTAGTTGCTTGCCGATGCCCAGCCAGTGGCCGAAGTAGTCGCCCATGTTGTAACCGCAAAACGGCAGCATCGCCATCGGGTCGCGGCGCAAGACGCCGGTCTTGCCCGTGGCGGCGGCGGTGGTTTCGCTTGAGAGCATCGAGCCGACCAGCACGCCGTGGGCCCAATCGAATGCCTGGTAAACCAGCGGCACCAGGCTCGCGCGCCGCCCGCCGAAAATAATGGCCGAGATCGGCACGCCCTGCGGCTCGTCGAACTTGGGCGAGAAGCTCGGGCATTGGCGCACCGAGGCGGTGAATCGCGAATTCGGGTGCGCCGCTTTCTCGCCGCCGGCCGGGTCCCAGGGTTGGCCGCGCCAATCGGTTAGATTGGCCGGCGGTTTGCCGAGTCCTTCCCACCACGGTTGACGATCCTGCGTCAGCGCGACGTTAGTAAAGATCGCGTCGTGCGCGATTGTGGCCATCGCGTTCGGGTTGGTCTCGGCGTTCGTTCCCGGCGCCACACCGAAGAAACCGTTCTCCGGATTGATCGCCCATAGACGCCCATCGGGTCCGGGTCGCAGCCAGGCGATGTCATCGCCGAGCGTCCACACTTTATAACCCGCCTGCGACAACGGCGGGACCAGCATGGCAAGGTTTGTTTTGCCGCAAGCGCTGGGGAATGCCGCGGCAATATAGGTTGTGTTTCCTTTCGGGTCTTCGAGCCCAAGGATCAGCATGTGCTCGGCGAGCCAACCCTCGTCGCGCGCCTGAACGCCGGCGATGCGCAGCGCGAAGCATTTTTTCGAAAGCAACGCGTTGCCGCCGTAACCGGAGCCCACGCTCCAGATCTCGCGCTTGTCCGGGAAGTGACAGATGAAGCGCCGCTCCGGGCTTAGGTCGCCCAGCGAGTGCAGGCCTTTCACGAAGTCCGGCGACGCGCCGAGACGGTCGAGTGCGACTTTACCCATGCGCGTCATGATGCGCATGCTGACGACGACATAAGCGCTGTCGGTGATCTCGATGCCGACCTTGCTGTAGGGGGACGACTCCGGACCCATGAGGTAAGGCACGACGTACAGCGTACGCCCGCGCATGGCGCCTTCGAACAGCGGCCACACTTTGCGGCGCGCATCGGTGGGCGACATCCAGTTGTTGGTCGGACCGGCATCGGCCTGGGTTTCGGTGCAAATAAAGGTAAGGTGTTCGGTACGTGCGACATCGGAGGGGTGACTGCGGTGCAGATAACAACCCGGATGCGTTTTCGAGTTGAGCTTCTCCAGCGTGCCGTCGGCCAGCATTTGCCGCTCCAGCATCGTGTTCTCGGCGTTGGAGCCGTCGCACCAGTGAATACGGTCAGGTTGGGTGGTGCGGGCGATTTCCTCAACCCAATCGGCGAGGGCACGGTTACGAACGGTTGCTGCAGCAGTCACGTAATTATTCTCCTCTGGGCCTGGGGCCGCCCCTACGATATGGCCAAACACCGCCGAAATGTCATGCGGGCCAAGAACGCGAAGGGCAAAACGCCGGGCAACTTTATTTCAGGGTGTAGGGGTCGCGTCGATCCGAGCTTCCTGCAAGGGTACACCGCGACGCCCCGATCGGCGGCAAGCGAGTATTTTGCCAGCCCCGATTATAGTCGGGCAAGGAGTGACGGTCCTCGGGCAGCTAGTTAAGAGCCGGCCGCGGCAAACGTCATTGATACTTATGGGGAATTCAATATCTCGTTGGGATCGAAACGGCGGCCTATCCCTGACTGGCACTCGGTTTGGCGTGCGCGGCGAAGACGCGGCGCACCTGGTCCATATCGAGCGCCTTGGCTTGCTCGATGACGGCGTCGAGCGCCAAACCGGGCAACGCCCCAGGCTGCGCAAACACGATGAGTTGCTGGCGGAATACCATGAGCGTCGGG
>JBGPGJ010000168.1:0-5073 GCA_041483795.1 Sulfurifustaceae bacterium | reverse complement strand
GGCGGATGCCGGAGTTGATGCAATTCGAGAGCGGGAAATCGACGATGTGGAACTTACCGCCGAAGGGCACCGCGGGTTTGGCGCGCCAGTACGTGAGATGTTTCAGCCGCGTGCCACGCCCGCCGGCCAGAATCAGCGCCAGCGTGTCGCGCGTCAGGCGGCTGACGAAGCGAGTGGTGTGAGCGGACTTCATTCGCTTTCCCTGTCGGTAGCGCGGGGCAGCGCACCCGCCGAACCGTCAGTGTACACCGGAATAGCGGACGCCTGCCCCAGCATGGCGTAGACCGGAGATATAAACTCCACGATAAAACCAGAGCGAAACAGTATAATCCTTGACGCGTGTCAAAATCGCAAAAACGGAACCGAGAGGATAACGGCACGCCACGATCCGACCGGTCGTCCCCTAGCGGGGAGAGCACCACAACATGAACGCCGCACTCGGAATAGACGACAGCCACTTTCTCTTCGAGGGCATGGGCGCTGGCGCACCGTCTCGGCGTGAATGCCTCGCGCTCTCGCCGCGGCTCGATGCGCTGCGCGCGCGCCTGCGGGGATGGCGTCGCGGCGATCCACCCTCCTTTCTCATGTTGCCTTTCGCCGAGGACGCCGAACAAATCGTTCGTCGCGGCCAGGAGCTGGGTCGCCGGTTTCGGCAAACGCTCGTGCTCGGCATCGGCGGCTCGAGCCTCGGCGCCGAGATGCTCACGCGCGTGCTCGGTCATGGTATTCACCCGCTCGCAGTCTACGACAACCTCGACCCCAGTACGCTCCTCGACCCGGAGGCCGTAGACTGGGAACAGACGTTATTACTTGTTATTTCCAAATCCGGCAATACCGTTGAAACACTCGGGCAATTCCTTGCCGTGTTACCGGTGCTCGAGTCGCGCTTGGGATCCCGACTTGCACAGCATGTGCTCGTCATCACTGAAAATCCAGACGGCGCGCTTTATCGCCTGGCGCGCGAGCTTCACCTTGAGGTGCTGCCGCATCCGCCCGTGGGCGGGCGCTATTCGATACTGTCCGTGGTGGGATTGTTGCCGGCCGCCATCGCCGGCGTGGATGTGCCACGACTACTCACCGGAGCGCGCGCCATGGCCGAACGCGTAAGCGACCCGGACATGGAACGCAATCCGGCGCTCCTGCAAGGCGCCGCTCAATATCTGCACGCGCAGCGCGGCCGGCGTCTGAGCGCGCAGTTCGTGTATGCCGATCGAATGTGGCCCGTGACGCGCTGGTACGCGCAACTCTGGGCGGAATCGCTCGGCAAGTGCGACGCCGCCGGTGCGCATCAGGGCCTCACGCCGCTGGCCGCGCGCGGCGTGACCGACCAGCACTCGCAATTGCAGCTCTATCTCGACGGACCCGACGACAAGCAATTTACTTTCATTGTTTGCCCGGAACTCAAATATCAGGGAATGCGCGTGCCCGAGCGTGCGCGCGACTTCGAGGCCGTCAAACCGCTCGCGGGGCACGCACTCGGAGAGATGTTCTACGCCGAGTTCGAAGCCACGCGCGCGACCCTCGCGCGTCGCGGGCGACCGCACCGTACGTTCAGCGTGCCGTTAGACGCGCATGCGATCGGCGAGCTGATCGTGTTGTTCGAAATGGAAACCGTCGTGGTGGCGGAGTTGCTCGGCGTCGATCCCTTCGACCAACCGGCGGTCGAAGAAGGCAAACGGTTGGCGTGGGACTATTTAAAACGGTGAAGCGTGAGGGGTTAGGAGTGAAGGGCGACTTCGCCTAGGTCGTCACCGCACCCCTCACCCTTCACGCCTTACCCACCATCATGAAGATTCTGTTTGTCGCGAGCGAGGCGTATCCGTTTATCAAAACCGGCGGTCTCGGCGACGTTTGCGGCAGCTTGCCGCCGGCATTAGAGGCGCTTGGGTGCGATGTGCGGCTGTTGCTGCCGGGGTATCGCGATGCGCTGGCTCGCGCCGGACCTCTCAAGATCGTTGCGCAACTCGACCTACCGCGCTTGCCGGCGCCGGCGACGTTACGCGAAGGCCGCCTGTCGGAGAGTCGCATGCCGGTGTGGTTCGTGGATTTCCCTCCCGCCTACGATCGCGCGGGCAACCCCTACCACGACGCCCACGGCAATCCCTGGCCCGATAGCGCCGCGCGCTTTGCGCTGTTTGCGCGCGCGGCCTGCGCGCTCGCGCTGGGTCAAACGTCGCTGCGCTGGCAACCTGACATCGTGCACTGCCACGACTGGCAGACAGGACTCGTGCCGGCGCTGCTGTCGCAGCAGCCGCGACGCCCTACAACGATTTTTACGATCCATAATCTCGCCTACCAAGGACTTTTCCTGCGCGAGACGCTGACTGCCCTTGGCATGCCCGAGTCGCTGTGGTCGTCCGACGCGCTCGAGTTCCACGATCAGCTCTCTTTTATCAAAGGCGGGCTCGCGTTCGCCGACTGGATCACGACCGTTAGTCCGACGTACGCGCGCGAGATTCAAACGCCCGAACGCGGTTATGGACTCGACGGCTTGCTGCGTCATCGCGCGCAACGCCTGGTCGGTATCCTGAACGGCATTGACGAGAAGACGTGGGATCCCGCGCGCGACACGCATCTTGCGGTGAAATACTCCGCGCGCCACGTGACAGGCAAAGGCAGAAACAAGGCGGCGCTTCAGCGTGAACTTGGATTGACACCCAAAGCCAGCACGATGCTCGTCGGCATGGTCGGGCGGGTCGTATATCAGAAAGGCGTGGATCTCGTGGTCGCAGCGCTGCCGCAACTGATGCAACAAGGATTACAGCTCGCGATCCTCGGCGCCGGCGAGAACGGTCTTGAACGAGCAGTACGGAAAGCGGTGGCGCAGTATCCGCGCCAATGCGCGGCGATTATTGGCTACAACGAGCCGCTCGCTCATCGCATCATCGCCGGAGCCGATGCGTTTCTCATGCCCTCGCGTTTCGAGCCTTGCGGGTTATCGCAACTCTACGCGCTGCGTTATGGAACCGTGCCGATCGTGCGGCACGTCGGCGGTCTTGCCGATACGGTTTCGGACGCCACAACGGGCATCGTGTTTGACGCCGCCGATCCACAAGCACTCGCCGACGCCACCGTGCGAGCATGCGCGCTTTATCTCGACCGCCCCGCGTGGCGTAAACTGATGGCCGCCGGTATGCGTCAGGATTTCTCCTGGCAACACAGCGCGCAGGAGTATCTTCGCCTCTATCGCGGCGCGTTGGGTAGTCATCCTCAGTGAGGATCGCACTAGCCATCCCTGGCGCGACTATGCCGCTTTACCCCTGCACGTGCGCCTTGACCTCACCGCGCTGCTTGCGCACGTAATCTTCGAGTTGGCGCGTGATGGCGGTAAAGGCGTCGCGCAATGCGATGTACACGTCTTCGTGTTGTGCGTGATTGGCGACCAACTCCGCACCGGGCACCGTAAGATCGATGCGCACACTGTGAAGTTTTCCCTGGTGTTTGTGCCGCTGCGGCATTTCCACTACCACGCGACAATTTGTGATGCGATCGTAGAAGTGACCGAGCTTATCCGCCTTCTCGCGGATGCGCGTCTCGACGGCGTCGGAAGACGGCATATCCCGAAACGTGACTTGTAAAGGAATTTTCATGTACTTTCTCCTTGTTTGATCTGTTCACGCCGGATCCGCGAACCATCGTCTTTACAACGACCTCGCGGAGTGCAACTATCGGCCTTCCTAAATAAACCTCCTTCCCTCGACGCCAAGGCAAACACGGAGGGCATCATGGAACAAAAAACCCTCAAAGAACTACGCGCCATCGCTCGCGCTGCCCGGTTACGCGGCTATTCCGACTTGCATAAAAAAGAGCTTATCGAACTCTTGAAGAAACGCCAAGCGCGGCTGGCGACGGGTGCGATCGAGCACCGCGCCACACCAAAAAAAGCCGCTAAATCGAAATCCACGCGTCGCAAAATTTCGCCCCAACGCGCCGTGACAGCGCCACCCCCGGCGGCGCGCGAACTTTTTCCCGAGCGCATCGCAACGATTGAAGAGCGCATCGAAAGCGCCAAATTCGAGACGGTGCCGCCGGGCGCGGCGTTTGCCCCTGCATCGCCCCTCTCATCGAGTCTAGACGAGAACATCGAGGCGCTGCCTGCGCCGAGTGAACCGCTGCTCTGTCTTCTGCCGCAGAAACCCGGCGTGGTGCATGCCTACTGGGTGCTCGAGCCCGGCGCACCGATAAGACAATTGCGACTACGGCTTTGCCGCATCGGCCACGATGCGATCGAGTTACTCGAGGAAACCGAGATTGCGGGCGAGCGCGGTCACTGGTACTTCCACGTGCCGGAATTGGCCGAACCGGGAAATTTCTTCGCACAACTCGGCTACTATGACGCTGCGGGCAAGTTCATCGGCGCCATCCGCCGCGGCATCGCGCGCATCCCGAGCTTGTACGCCTCCGAGCGCACCGATCGCCGCTGGTGGGTAAGCGACGAGGAATTTCACGCGATGTATCTGCGCGCCGGCGGTGCGATGCGCGATGCGCGCTTGCTCTGGCCCGGTTATTCGTCCAGCAGCCCGTCAAAATAGAGATTCCCGCCGACTCCCCCTCTCCCCTTGGGAGGTGAGGTGGAAAACGAAGAGGTCCGGTGGGTGAGCGGCGATTACAGAAGCCGCGAACGCCCGGCCATGGGTGAGGCGGAGGGGTCGCAATGTCCAGTGGGTGGGGGGCGACCACAAGAGCTGCGAACGCCCAGCCACGGAAGGCTGGGCCGGACTTCGAGCGAAGCAGGGATTGTGCCGCTCGAAGTTAGCGCCGCCGAACGGGCACACATGAATCTAGTGCGCCCTGGGCGAGAACAAGGGTGACGGAAGTCTTTTTAAAAAATCCCGTTACTGCGAACTTGAACCCCAAAGGCTATCTCGCGCTGATACTGCACGCGCACCTACCGTTCGTGCGCCATCCGGAGTACGACCGCTTTCTCGAAGAAGACTGGTTCTTCGAGGCGCTAACCGAGACTTACCTGCCGCTGCTCGACGTCTTCGAGGAGCTCGCGCGTCATGGAATTCACTTCCGCGTGACGATGTCGCTCACGCCGACGCTGCTCTCGATGATGACCGACCCGCTGCT
>JBGPGJ010000167.1:0-5088 GCA_041483795.1 Sulfurifustaceae bacterium | reverse complement strand
GCTTTGTGCTGTACAGGGATGTACGAATGTCGCGGGCGCGACAATGTCTGCCTGCTTCGCTCGTCCGAATATTTAGTACGCAGGAGCGACCGCCTTTGCGGTGAGATTTTCTTGAACATGCCAACCAAAGCTAAAATGAAACCGGTCGAGTCGCTCTCGAACGAGATTCGTGCCGAGATTGATCGCGAGATCGCCAAATATCCGCCTGAGCGCAAAGGCGCCGCGGTGATGGCGGCGCTGCGCATCGTGCAGGAAAGGTACGGTTGGCTCACGCCCGAGTCGATCGAGGCCTGCGCGTTGTATCTCGAGATTGCGCCGGTGCGTGCGATGGAAGTGGCGAGCTTCTATACGATGTACAACCTGGAACCGGTCGGCAAGGCCAGGATTGACGTATGCACCAACATTTCGTGCATGCTCTGTGGATCGGATGCCGTCGTCGCGCACCTGGAAAAGCGCCTCGGCATCAAGCTCGGCGAGACCACCGCGGACGGCAAGATCACATTGAAAGAGGTCGAATGTCTGGGCGCCTGCGGCCACGCGCCCGTGGCGCAAATCGGCAAGCGCTACCTCGAAAACCTCACGCCGCAGAAGCTGGACGATATCTTGAAGGAACTCACGTGATGTTGAACGAATGGCTCTTCAAGGATCTCGCGCTCGATCGACCGTGGACGTTCAAGTCCTACGTGGACACCGGCGGTTACGAGGTTTGGCGTCGCCTCCTCAAGGAAAAGCGGGATCCGGCGACGATCATCGATGAACTAAAAAAATCGGCGCTGCGCGGCCGCGGCGGCGCCGGTTTTTCGGCCGGTCTCAAGTGGAGCTTTATGCCGCGCAACGCGCCCGGTCAGAAATATATCGTCTGCAACTCAGATGAAGGCGAACCCGGCACGTTCAAGGATCGCGATATTTTGCGCTACAACCCGCACGCGTTGGTCGAGGGCATGGCGATCGGGGGGTACGCCCTCGGCGCGACCGTGGGGTACAACTATATTCGCGGCGAGTTTTGGGAACCCTACGAGCGTTTCGAGCAGGCGCTGAAAGAGGCGACTGACGCCGGTCTGCTGGGCAAGAATATTCTCGGCAGCGGCGTGGATTTCGACCTGTACACGCATCTCGGTGCCGGCGCTTACATCTGCGGCGAGGAGACGGCACTGCTCGAATCCATCGAAGGCAAGAAGGGCCTGCCGCGCTTCAGACCGCCGTTTCCGGCGAGCTACGGGCTGTTCGGGCGGCCGACCACGGTCAACAACACCGAGACCCTGGCGTCGGTGCCGATGATTCTGAAGCAGGGGGCCGACTGGTTTCTTAATATAGGTCGGCCGAACAACGGCGGGCCGAAAATCTTTTCCATCTCGGGGCACGTGAACAAGCCCGGCAACTTTGAGGTGCCGCTCGGCACGCCGTTCAGGAAACTGATGGAACTTGCGGGCGGCGTGCGCATCACCCACCGGTTAAAGGCGGTGATTCCGGGCGGGTCCTCGGCCAACGTGTTGCCGGCCGACATTATTATGGAATGCGATATGGACTACGACTCGCTCGCCAAGGCGGGTTCGATGCTCGGGTCGGGCGGTGTGATCGTGATGGACGAAACCACCTGCATGGTGCGGGCGCTGGCGCGCATCGCGCACTTTTATTACGAGGAATCCTGCGGCCAGTGCACGCCGTGTCGCGAGGGTACGGGCTGGATGTCACGCGTGATCCATCGCATCGAGCACGGCCAGGGGCGAGCGGAGGACCTCGACATGCTGACCGATGTCGCTGGCAACATCGAAGGCCGCACCATCTGCGCTCTCGGTGACGCCGCGGCTTGGCCGGTCAAGAGTTTCATCAAGTATTTCCGCGAAGAGTTTGAACACCACATCAAACACAAGCGCTGCCTGCCCGGCACCGAGAAGGCGGCGGCATGAGCAGCAAGCCGGAAATAACGTCCGCACCGGCGGCGGAGTTCGTCACCATCGAGGTGAACGGCCGCAAACTCCAGGCGCGCAAGGGACAGATGCTGATTCAGGTGGCCGACGCCGCCGGCATTTACATTCCGCGTTTTTGTTATCACGACAAGCTGTCGGTCGCGGCCAATTGCCGCATGTGCCTGGTCGAGGTCGAAAAGGCGCCGAAACCGCTGCCGGCCTGTGCGACCCCGGTCATGGAGGGCATGGTCGTGCGCACGCACTCGGACAAGGCGCGCGCGGCGCAGAAGAGCACGATGGAATTCCTGCTCATCAACCATCCGCTCGATTGTCCGATCTGCGATCAGGGCGGCGAGTGTCTGTTGCAGGATCTGTCGGTGGGTTACGGCAAAGACGTCTCGCGTTACGCCGAACCCAAGCGCGTGGTCGTGGACAAGTACATCGGCCCGCTCATCGCCACCGAAATGACGCGCTGCATCCATTGCACGCGCTGTGTGCGCTTCGGCCAGGAGCTTGCCGGCGTCATGGAGTTCGGCGGAATTGGACGCACCGAACACATGGAGATCCGCACCTTCCTCGATCGCAGCGTGGACTCGGAGCTGTCGGGTAATGTGATTGACCTGTGTCCGGTCGGTGCATTGACCTCGAAGCCGTTCCGCTATAGCGCGCGCTCCTGGGAGCTCGACAATCATCCGTCGGTGAGTCCGCATGACGCCGTGGGCGCGAACCTCATCGTGCAGACGCGTCGCGGGAAAGTTATGCGCGTGTTGCCGCGCGCCAACGAAGACGTGAACGAATGCTGGCTCGCCGACCGCGACCGTTTCAGCTATCAGGCGCTGAACAGCGACGAGCGTTTGACGGCGCCGATGATTCGCCGCGACGGTCAGTGGTATGAAACCGATTGGCAGACCGCCATCGAGTTCACGATCAACGGGTTGAAGAAAATCATTCAGACCCACGGTGCCGATCGGATCGGTGCACTGGCATCGCCGACGGCGACGACGGAAGAGCTTTACCTGTTACAGAAATTCGTGCGTGCGCTCGGGAGCTCGAACGTGGATCATCGCCTGCGTCAGACCGACTTCCGCGACGATGGGGATGCACCGCTTTTTCCCGCGTTCGGCCGCGGCTTGCGCGATTTCGAGTCGCTCGACGCGCTGTTGCTGGTCGGCGCCAATCCGCGCAAAGAAACGCCGCTGTTGAACCTGCGCCTGCTCAAGGCCGCGCTCAAGGCCGCGCGCGTGAGTACCATCGACGCACAGGAATACGACTTCAACTATCCGATTGCGCACAGCGTCGTCATCACGCCGGATGCCATGATCGGGACGGCCGCGCGCGTGGCGGTGACGCTGGCCGGGCTGAAAAAGGCGCCGATTGCGGCTGACGTCACACAACTGGCGGGCGCTACGCCGAATACAACGGAGCGGGCGATTGCCGAGTCCCTGTTCAAGGGACAAACGGCGGCTGTGTTGTTAGGCGGTTTTGCAATGAGTCACCCGAGCGGCGCGACGCTGCGCTCACTCGCACGGCTGCTGGCCGAGCTGTCCGGCGCGTCCTTCGGTTGTCTCTCGGAAGCCAATGCCGCCGGCGCCTGGCTCGCCGGTTGCGTGCCGCACCGCGGACCCAACGGCCACGCGGCGAAGAAGATCGGACGCAACGCGCTCGAGATGTTGCTCAAGCCGCTCAAGGCCTATCTGCTGCTCGGTGTTGAACCCGAACTCGATTGCTTGAACAGCGCTCGTGCCCGGGTGGCGATGGAAGCAGCCGATTTTGTCGTGATGCTGACGAGCTTCAAGCCGTCGGTGTACAGCTCGCGCGCGGTCGAATACGCCGATGTATGGTTGCCGCTTGCACCCTTCACCGAAACCGCCGGTACCTTCGTCAACGCCGAAGGTCGGGTACAGAGTTTCGAAGCCGTGACTGAACCGACGGCGCTTGCCCGTCCGGGCTGGAAGATTTTGCGCGTACTCGGAGCCGAGATGGGACTCGAAGGCTTCGGTTATTTCGACCTCGCCGAGGTGCGTCGGGAACTGACGTTGCCGGCGCGCGTGCCGATGCCGGCATTGACGCACGCTACTGTGCGGGGGCCGGTTCAAGGGATGCCGATTGTGTCCGGACAAGCATGGCGGCTTGCCGAAATACCGATGTATCGCGTGGATGCACTGGTGCGCCGTGCGCCGGCGTTGCAGAAGACCGCCGACAACCCCGGAGCGGTGGCGCGGATGCATCCCGCGCAGGCGGCGCGCTTCAATCTCAACGCGGGCGATAACGTGCGTGTCGTCATGCAGGAAGGCGAGGCGCGCGTGGCGCTCGAACTCGATGAAGGTATTCCGGAAGGGTGCGTGTGGGTGCCGGCGGGTTATCCCGAAACCGCGGGGCTCGGCGCCCATGGTCCAATGACGATCGTAAGGGACAAGGCGTGATCGAATTTTTTGTGAATCCTTGGACGGTCTTTTGGACGAGCCTGCCGGAGTGGTCGCAGATCGGGCTGATCAATGTGGCCAAGATCGTCGCGATCTTATTGCCGTTGATTCTCTCGGTCGCGTACTTGACGTTCGCCGAACGCAAGATCATCAGTTATATGCAGGTGCGCATCGGCCCGAACCGCGTCGGTCCGCGCGGGTGGCTGCAGCCGATCGCGGATACCGTCAAACTGTTCCTCAAAGAGATCGTCATACCGACGAACGCGAACAAGTTTCTGTTCGTGCTGGCCCCGGTCCTGTCCCTGGCGCCGGCACTGGTGGCCTGGGCGGTGATCCCGTTCACCGGGACGTTGTGGCTGGCCGACGTTGATGCCGGACTGCTTTTCATCCTCGCGCTGACCTCGATGGGCGTTTATGGCGTAATCATCGCCGGCTGGGCCTCGAACTCGAAGTACGCCTTCCTCGGCGCCATGCGCTCGGCGGCGCAGATCGTCGCCTACGAGATCGCTATGGGTTTCGCGCTCGTGGGCGTGTTGATGGCCGCCGGCAGTCTCAACTTGCGTGAGATCGTGCTGCATCAGCAGGGCGGATTGCACCAGTGGTATTGGTTGCCGCTGTTTCCGCTGTTCCTGGTTTATTTCATTTCCGGTGTGGCCGAGACCAACCGCTCGCCGTTCGACGTCGCCGAAGGCGAATCGGAGATCGTCGCCGGTTTTCACGTCGAATACTCTGGCATGGGGTTCGGCATGTTTTTCCTC
>JBGPGJ010000166.1:0-5117 GCA_041483795.1 Sulfurifustaceae bacterium | reverse complement strand
GCGTGCGGCAGTGAGTTCCGGGCGATCGTTCTTGGTAAGCTCCTGGCTCAACAATGTCGAAAGCCCGAGGTCGGCCGCCGGCGCCAGCGACTCAACGGCAGCGGCTGCGCCGGTTGCGGGCGCCGCATCGAAGCCGGTCGTACGCACGCTGATCACTTTGATCGGATCTTTAGACTGAATGGTGGCGAGCGCATTACCGGCGTAGATCGGTCGCACGAAGGTATCGGGGGCCTCCACCGCTATAATGTCGGAGACCTGCGCTACGTCGAGGAGTGCGGCGACTCGTGGCAGGAAGTTTTTTCCAAAGGTGGTGGCGGGCGCGAGGATATGGCTGTATTGCGTCGCGATGGATAACACCAACAGCGCCAAGTTTTCGGCGAGTGAATCCTTATAGTGCAGGGCATCCGCCACTCTGACCTTGGTGACGCCGGCGATTCGAGCCGCCGCTTGCGCCACGCCGGCGCACGAGTGGCCCGCCACCAGTATATGCACCTCCCCGCCCAGCTTGGCAGCGGCGCTGACGGTGTTAAAGGTGCTCGACTTAAGCCCCTGGCCATCATGTTCTGCGACTACCAGTGCCGTCATGTCAAATCACCTTCGCTTCATTTCGAAGCTTCGCCACCAATTCTTTTACATCCGCCGTGCGTACACCGCCTTTGCGCTTCGGTGGTTCTTGCACCTTCAGCGTTTTGAGCCGTGGGGTGCAATCCACCCCCAAAGCCTCGGGAGTGACGATCTCCAAGGGTTTCTTCTTCGCCTTCATGATATTGGGCAGGGTCACATAACGCGGCTCATTGAGTCGAAGATCGGTGGTGATCACCGCCGGGAGCTTCAACGCCACCGTCTCAAGACCGCCGTCTATCTCGCGCGTAACTTCCACGCCTCCTTGCACGAGCTTCACTTTGGAAGCGAAGGTGCCTTGCGGCCAGCCCAGGAGCGCCGCCGCCATTTGCCCGGTCTGATTGCAATCGTCGTCAATGGCCTGTTTGCCAAGAAGCACGAGCTGCGGGCCTTCCTTCTTAACGATCGCGCTCAAGAGTTTCGCCACCGCGAGTGGCTGAAGTTCCATCGCGGTTTCGATCAGAATCGCGCGATCGGCCCCCATCGCCAACGCGGTACGCAGCATTTCCTGGCAGGCGTTCGGTCCCATGGACACCGCCACCACCTCGGTGGCACTGCCTGCTTCTTTAAGCCGCAGCGCCTCCTCGAGCGCGATTTCGTCGAACGGGTTCATCGCCATCTTGAGGTTCGCGGTCTCCATCCCGGAGCCGTCGGCTTTCACACGAACCTTGATGTTGAAATCCACCACGCGTTTGACTGCTACCAAGATCTTCACGATTGACCGCACCCCTTCGTCAGTAAAATAAATCGGATCACATTCCTATATAAACCGGACCTTCCCCGCCCTGCGGAGCGACCCAGACGATGTTCTGGGTCGGGTCCTTGATATCGCAGGTTTTGCAGTGAACGCAATTCTGCGCGTTGATCTGCAGGCGCGGGTTCTCGCCGTTGGCGTCGCGCAAGATTTCATATACGCCCGCGGGGCAGTAGCGAGTCTCCGGTGCGTCGTAAAGCGCGAGATTTACCTTGATTGCGACGTCTGGATCCCTGAGTTTGAGGTGGCACGGCTGGTTCTCCTCATGGTTGGTGTTGGAGAGAAACACCGAGGACAACCGGTCGAAGGTCAGTACACCGTCGGGTTTGGGATAAGAAATAGACTCACACTCCGAGGCTTTCTTAAGTTTCGTGTGATCGGCGCTCAGATGCAAGGTCCACGGCGCCCTGCCACGGAAAATTTGCTGGTCAATGCCGAACATGAGCGAGCCAAACCACAATCCCCGGCTCATCCACGGCTTGAAGTTGCGCGCGCGGTGAAGTTCGTCATAGAGCCAGCTGGCACGGAACTCGCTCGGATAGGCAACGAGCTCATCGCCGCTTCGGCCTTGCGCCAGCGCCTGCGCCACGGCTTCCGCCGCGAGCATGCCCGACTTGATGGCCGCATGCGAACCTTTGATGCGCGCGGCATTGAGAAATCCGGCGTCGTCTCCGATCAGACAACCGCCGGGGAATACCGGCTTCGGCAGCGCCTGCAGGCCACCCGCGGCTATAGCGCGCGCGCCGTAGCCAATGCGTCGTCCACCGTCCAGGAATTTTCGAATCTGCGGGTGGGTCTTGTAGCGCTGAAACTCCTCGAACGGAGCCAAGTACGGGTTGCGGTAGTTTAGACCCACGACGAAACCGATCGCGACGAGGTTCTTGTCGAAGTGATACAGGAATGAACCGCCATAGGTATCGCTTTCGAGCGGCCAACCGGCGGTGTGAACCACCAGGCCAGGTTGATGCTTTTCTGGTGCGACCTCCCACAATTCCTTGAGACCGATACCGTATACTTGCGGATCCGCCGTATTGCGCAGCTCATACCGACTCTCGAGTTGCTGGCCGAGGTGTCCGCGGCAGCCCTCAGCGAACAACGTGTACTTGGCGTGCAGCTCGATCCCCGGTTGGTAGGCGTCGGTCGGTTTGCCGTCGCGACCTACACCCATGTCGCTCGTCGCCACTCCCTTCACCGCGCCGTTTTCGCGGTAGAGTACTTCGGCGCCCGCGAAGCCGGCGTAGATTTCGACCCCAAGCGTCTCGGCGTGTTGCCCTAACCACTTACAGAAATTACCGAGGCTGATAACGTAGTTCCCGTGATTTTGAAAACAGTCGGGCAAGAGAACGTTAGGTACACGCCATCCGCCTTTTTCCGTGAGCAACAAGAAGCGGTCTTCGGTAACCGGAGTATTGAGCGGAGCACCGAGCTCTTTCCAATTTGGCAAAAGCTCGTTCAACGCGCGCGGATCGATCACCGCACCGGAGAGAATATGGGCGCCGATTTCGGAGCCCTTCTCGATCAGACATACCGAGATCTCTTTACCCTTCTCACGCGCAAGTTGCTTGAGCCGGATGGCGGCGGCGAGACCGGCGGGTCCGCCACCCACGATCACGACGTCGAACTCCATCGCCTCGCGCGTCACGAATTTATCTCCACGGAAACGGACAGGGATTGGGCCTCGGCCTTCACGATGGTCGTTAGTTTACCGCGAATCGCGGGAGCGAGTAGATGCGCGCAGGCGAGTTGACTATCGTGCGTTGAGCGAAATGGGGTCACCTCGCTGGCCGTGAAGCGGCGAACCACAGGGATATCGTAAGCAAGAACTCCGTCCCTGGACTTTTATGGCATCTTGTTAGTCGAGTCTCTCGTACAGGGGCAGCGTCAAGAACTCGGCGAACTGCTCGGCGGTGCACATCTGCCCGACGATTTCCGCCGCTTGCTTATACGGCATGCGGTTGAACATCTCATCGCCATGCTCGATGCGAATCGCTTCCAAGACCTCGGGAATCATGCCGCGCACCATGTCGGCCGTGACCTTGCGGCCGTCGTCGAGCTTGCCCTTGGATGATCGGATCCACTGCCACACCTGCGAACGGCTGATCTCGGCGGTAGCGGCATCTTCCATCAGATTATGAATCGGCACACAACCGTTGCCGGCGAGCCAGGAGCCGAGATACTGGATGCCGACGTCAATGTTCATGCGCACGCCTTGTTCGGTGATCGGCTGCTCCGGTTGAAACTTGAGTAGATCGGCGGCGGCGACGTTGACATCGTTACGCTGCTTGGCGATCTGGTTCGGCTTGTCACCGAGGACTTTCTTGAACTCCTCCATGGCGACCGGTACCAGACCCGGGTGCGCCACCCACGTGCCGTCGTAGCCGTCGCCGGATTCACGCTCCTTGTCCGTGCGCACCTTGGCCAACGCCGCCTCGTTCGCCGGCGAGTCGTTCTTGATGGGAATCTGCGCGGCCATGCCGCCGATCGCGGGTGCGTTGCGTTTATGACATATCTTCAAGAGCAACAGCGCGTAGGCACGCATGAACGGCACGGTCATGGTGATGAGGCCACGTTCCGCCAGGCAGAAGTTCTTGTCGCTCCGGAATTTCTTGATGCAAGAGAAAATATAATCCCAACGACCGGCGTTCAATCCGGCGCTATGCTGGCGCAATTCATAAAGAATCTCGTCCATCTCGAAGGCGGCGAGAATCGTTTCAATCAATACCGTTGCCTTGATCGTACCGCGCGCGATGCCCAGCTCGTCTTGGGCCATGCAAAAGATGTCGTTCCACAACCGCGCCTCGAGATAGCTCTCCAATTTCGGTAAATAAAAGTACGGGCCGGATCCGCGCGCGATCAATTCCTTGGCGTTATGAAACATAAACAATGCGAAGTCGAAAATGCCGCCCGACACGCGCTTTCCGTCCACCAGCACGTGCTTTTCGTCCAGGTGCCAGCCGCGCGGGCGCACGATCAGCGTGGCGGTCTTGTCGTTGAGTTTGTACTGCTTGCCGCCTTGCTCGAGGTTGATGGTGCGACGCACGGCGTCGCGCACGTTGAGTTGACCGCGGATCTGATTGTCCCAATTCGGCGTGTTGGAATCCTCGAAATCGGTCATGTACGCATCCGCGCCGGAGTTGAGCGCATTGATGATCATCTTGCGCTCAACCGGGCCGGTGATTTCGACGCGACGGCACACCAAGTCGGCCGGCAACGGAGCGATAGCCCAACTGCCTTCGCGAATTGTTTTTGTCTCGGGCGGGAATTCGGGCTGCTTGCCGGCATCGAGCTCCTTCTGACGCTCAACGCGGCGTGCCAGCAGCTCCTGGCGGCGACCTTCAAAAGCGCGGTGCAGCTCGGCGACAAAGGCCAACGCCTCGGGCGTGAGGATCCGGACGAACTCCGGCGCCATAGGCGCCCTGATTTCAACCCCGGAGGGCATGGTGTTCACGCTTGCGTGCAAGGTTTTCATGCTAATCCTCGTCTTGATGAATGCGCCAACGTATGGGTCCGTTTGCCCTACGTTAGCGGAAATTGGCCTACAGTAACTTCCTCCCGCCTCAAAATTCAAAGGCCGCACTCGCTACAACAGCTGTAACCTTCGCAGGCGGCGGTTTTCTCAGGAAGCGACGGCTTTTTTGTCGAAGAACTGCTCGTCCTCGGTCGAACCTTTAAGGGCTGTGGTCGAGGCCTGACTGCCTTCGATGGTCTGGGTCACGGCGTCGAAGTAGTTCGTGCCCACCTC
>JBGPGJ010000165.1:0-5153 GCA_041483795.1 Sulfurifustaceae bacterium | reverse complement strand
CGCATGGTGAGCGCCACCGCAAGAAGCTGGTATCTGGTTTACGCCAAGCCGCGCCAGGAAATGGTGGCGCGAGCCAATCTCGCACGCCAAGGTTACGAAATCTATCTCCCACTGATCCGCCAGGCGCGCAAGCGCCAAGGGCGGCGCGTGACCGTGGTCGGCCCGATGTTTCCACGCTACCTGTTCATTCATCTGGACAGCCAGTCCGACAATTGGGGACCGATCCGATCCACGCTGGGTGTCGCGTCGTTGGTGCGCTTCGGTCAGCATGCGGCACACGTGCCAGATGACCTGGTCGAAGCGCTGCGACGGCGGGAGGATGAGCAGGGGGTGCAGGTGTTGCCCACCGAGGAATACCGCCGCGGGAGCCGGGTTCGAATTACCGAGGGATCGCTTGCCGGCTACGAGGGGGTTTTTCTGGCAAAATCCGGTCGCGATCGTGTCGTGCTGTTGCTCGATATTTTGGGCAAACACACTCGTGCAGTCGTCGGCGCAGAGGCGATCGAACCGGGCGGATAAAGGAAGGACTAAGAGGTTGCTTGACCCGCTTTGTCCGGAAGCTATAGTGTTCATATCATGAACACGAAGGTCGACAGGGAAGAACAATTGCTGCTCGAGTTGCTGGATGCGGTAGGGCGGAGGAGCAACGTCAGCCAGCGCCATCTGGCGCACCATATGGGGGTCGCGCTGGGACTCGCCAATTCCTATCTCAAGCGCTGTATCCGCAAGGGATTCATCAAGATCACCGAAGCCCCTGCCAATCGTTATTTGTATTACCTCACGCCCAAGGGTTTGACCGAAAAAAGTCGTCTTGCCGCCAAGTACCTGGCGCAGTCGTTCGAGTTTTACCGCAAGGCTGGCGATTCGTGCCTGCGACTGTTTGCTCAATGCCAAACGCGCGGTTGGAAAAGGGTATTACTGTGTGGCCGCTCCGATCTTGCGGAGATTGCGGCTTTGCGTGCCCAGGAGATGGATATAGAGGTGGTGGGTGTCTACGACCCGCACACGGAATCGCGCCGCTTTGTCGGTCGGCCGGTATGGCGAACGTTTAAAGAGGCGCCAGCATTCGATGTGTGCGTGCTGACGGACTTGAATGCGCCACTGCTCGCTTTCGGGCATCTGCGCGGGATCGTGGAACACGAGAAGATTCTGGTTCCGGATATATTACGGCTCGACTAGTTGGGTTGCTGAAAAGAATTCTTGGGCAACCTGCTAACCGGAACCAATGTGGGATGGTGAACGTCCCGCAGCGGAAAAAGCGTTTAACCCATGCGGAGTGGAAACACGCTGCAGGGCGGTAGCGTGGTTGGAGACAGCGCGCTATTTTGTATTGGTGGCGGTCATGACTGTCTTCAATCGAGATAGCGACAATACAATATGCAATCGACACCTCGAAAGCGGATCGTAGTAACCGGTGGCGCCGGTTTTCTCGGATCGCATCTGTGCGAACGGCTGCTTGTCGACGGCCACGACGTGCTATGTGTGGACAATTTTTTCACCGGTGCCAAGGACAATGTTGCGCAACTTCTTTCGAACCCGCACTTCGAGCTGCTGCGCCACGACGTCACCTTTCCGTTATACCTGGAGGCGGACGAAATCTACAATCTCGCATGCCCGGCCTCGCCGGTGCATTACCAGTTCGATCCGGTGCAGACCACCAAGACCAGCGTGCACGGTGCGATCAACATGCTCGGGTTGGCCAAGCGCACCAAGTCGAAGATCTTTCAGGCCTCTACGAGCGAAGTGTACGGTGATCCGAAGGTACACCCACAACGCGAAGATTATTGGGGGCACGTGAACCCGATCGGTCTGCGCGCATGTTACGACGAAGGCAAGCGCTGTGCCGAGACGCTTTTCTTCGATTACTATCGGCAACACGGTTTACGCATCAAAGTCGCACGTATCTTTAATACCTACGGCCCCCGTATGCATCCGAATGACGGGCGGGTGGTGTCGAATTTCATCGTGCAGGCGCTGAAGAACGAACCGATTGCTGTTTACGGCGACGGCAAGCAGTCGCGTTCCTTCTGTTACGTGGACGACATGGTTGACGCATTCGTGCGGTTGATGGACAGCCCCGATGTTTTCACCGGGCCGGTGAATCTCGGCAACCCGGATGAGTTCACCATGCTCGAGCTCGCCGGGAAAGTGATCGGTCTCACGGCCTCGAAATCCAAGATTATCTATAAACCGTTGCCGAGCGACGACCCGATGCAGCGTCAACCCGACATCACGCTGGCGCGCGCGCAGCTCGGCTGGACACCGCGAACGAACCTCGACACCGGCCTCCTCAAGACGATCGAGTACTTCGATGGTTTATTGAAAAGCATTCAACCGCGTTAATAGCGTTAAGTCCAGAGGCAGGAAAACGTGAAAATTCTGGTGACAGGGGCGGCGGGATTCATTGGCTCCGTTCTTTCATTGAAGTTGCTCGAGCGCGGGGACAGCGTTCATGGACTCGATAACCTGAACAATTATTATGACGTCTCGCTCAAACAAGCCCGTCTGGCGCGCTGCACCGGGCATCCGCGATTCACGTTTGACAAGCTGGATGTGGCGGATCGCGAGGGCATGCCGGCGTTATTCAAGAAACAGTTGTTCGACGTGGTTATTCATCTCGCAGCGCAGGCGGGTGTACGGTACTCGATAGAGAATCCGCATGCGTACATTGACAGCAATCTTGTCGGGTTCTGCAACATTCTCGAAGGGTGCCGTCATTCGAAAGTGAAACACCTGCTATTCGCGTCGTCGAGTTCCGTCTACGGCGCCAACACGAAGCTACCTTTTTCCGAACACGACAATGTGGATCACCCGGTTTCGCTCTATGCCGCGACGAAGAAGGCCAACGAGCTGATGGCGCATACCTATGCGCATCTCTACGGCCTGCCCTGCACGGGGCTGCGGTTCTTTACGGTTTACGGCCCCTGGGGCCGGCCGGACATGGCGCTGTTTAAATTTACGCGCGGCATTGTCGAAGGAAAGCCTATCTCGGTGTTCAACAAAGGCAAGATGATCCGCGACTTCACCTACGTGGATGACATCGTCGAAGGTGTCGCGCGCGCTGCCGACCGGACCGCGCAACCGGACCCAAACTGGTCGGGAGAACATCCGGACTCCGCGACCAGTCGCGCGCCTTATCGTATTTACAACATCGGTAACAATCGTCCGGTCGAATTGATGCGTTATATTCACGTGCTGGAGGATTGTCTTGGGAAGAAAGCGATTATGGAAATGCTGCCGATGCAGCCGGGGGACGTTCCTGCGACCTATGCCGACGTCTCCGCGCTAGGAAATGACGTGGGGTTTCGCCCCGATACGCCGGTTGAAGTGGGGATCGCTCGGTTCGTGGAGTGGTATAAACAGTATTATAAGATTGGCTGATCGAGATCCAGACACGCTGATCCTATGCGGCACGTTACCGAAGAGCTTTTACAAGAGATCAGACGGCGCGTTGTCGAGGCGATCCGACCCGAGAAAATCGTCCTGTTCGGTTCACACGCCTGGGGTGCGCCGGGCGTCGAGAGCGACGTTGATCTCTACATTGTTGCCCAAGCAGCCGGGGAACCTTCTTACCGGCGGGCGCGCGCCGTATACCGGGCCTTGCGTGGAATCGGTGTGCCGGTAGACGTGGTTACCCAAACCCCCGAAGAGGCCGAGCGCAAAAAGCGGGTGCCGGCCTCGCTCGTTCGCAGGATTTTGCTGCACGGCAGGGTGCTCTATGGATAAGGCGAAGCTCGACGAGATTCGCCAGTGGCTCGGAAAGACGTACCGCGATTTGCAATCGGCGGAGCGACTGCTCGCGGGCGACCCCCTTTTCTCGACACAGCCGTTTACCACTGCCAGCAGGCGGCAGAGAAGGCGCTCAAAGCGTACCTCACGTTCCATGACACTCCATTCCAGAAAATTCACGATCTTTCGATGTTGCTCGAAGAATGCCGGGTTTTCGACGCGGCATTCGAGCAATTGCGCGAGCATGCCGAGACGTTGACCCCGTACGGCACGGCTTTTCGTTATCCGGGCGAAGCCGAAGACCCCGAGTCGGCTGAGGCGAAAGAGGCGGTGCGGCTTGCGGAAGTGGTGTTGGATTTCATGCGCACCCGCATTCCGGACGACAAGGGGAAGAATATCCATGAGTAACGAGCCAGTCGATACTCTGCGCGAACTGATATTTCCGGTGATCCTCTCCGGCGGCTCCGGCACGCGCCTGTGGCCGTTGTCGCGCGAACTTTATCCCAAGCAGTTGCTGTGTCTTGTCGGGGAAAGTACCTTGTTGCAAGACACGGTAAGCCGTCTGGACGGGTTGAGCGATGTCGCCGATCCGTTGTTCGTGTGCAACGAGGAGCACCGCTTTCTGATCGCCGAGCAGGTGCGCCTGATCGGCAAGACGCCGGCCGACATCATTCTCGAGCCCGCCGGGCGCAACACCGCCCCGGCGTTGACGCTCGCGGCGCTGGCCCTGAAGGCCAACGGCGCCAACGACCTCATGCTCGTGATGCCTGCGGACCACATGATCAACGAACGCGCCCCCTTTCACGCCGCGGTGCGCCAGGCCCTGCCGCACGCCCGGGCCGGACATCTGGTCACCTTCGGTATCGTGCCGACCGCTCCCGAGACCGGTTACGGCTACATCAAAAAGGGCTACGACGCAAACGTCGAAGCGTTTGTGGAGAAACCCGATACCGCGACGGCGCAGCGTTACATTGCCGCGGGGAATTATTACTGGAACAGCGGAATGTTTCTCATGCGCGCGTCGGTATGGCTCGACGAGCTCAAGCGTCATCGCCCTGATATTCTCGAAGCCTGCACCGGGGCGTTTGCCGGCAGCCGCCGCGACGGGCACTTCCGGCGGGTGAACAAGGACGCTTTCCTCGGTTGCCCGAGCGACTCGATCGACTACGCGGTGATGGAAAAGACCGACCGCGCCCGGGTCGTGCCGCTCGAGGCCGGCTGGTCGGACATCGGTGCCTGGTCGGCGCTGTGGCAGGTGTGCGAGCAAGATGCCGCAGGCAACGTGACGCAGGGAGATGTGTTAACGCATTCGACGCGCAATGCGCTCGTGATTGCACAGCACCGGCTGGTGGCGACAGTCGGTCTCGATGACGTGATCGTTATCGAAACGCCGGATGCCGTGCTGGTGGCACACAAAGGCCAGT
>JBGPGJ010000164.1:0-5165 GCA_041483795.1 Sulfurifustaceae bacterium | reverse complement strand
GTAATGCTGGCCCTGATCGGCGGTAGACTGGTGTTTTGAGATTCGGCAAAGAATCGCGAACTAGAACTTAGAAAAACAGGTGAATCGGCGGATGTACCGTTACGACCAATACGACAAGGCCATCGTTAGCCAGCGTGTGGCACAATTTCGCGATCAGACGCGGCGTTTCCTTGCGGGCGAGCTGACGGAAGACGAATTCCGTCCGCTGCGCTTGCAGAACGGCTTGTACAAACAGCGCTACGCGCCCATGCTGCGTATTGCCATCCCCTACGGATTACTTTCGAGTCGCCAGCTGCGCATGCTCGCGCGCATCGCGCGCGAGTACGATCGCGGCTATGGCCATTTTTCGACGCGCCAGAACCTCCAGCTTAATTGGCCGGAGCTGCCCAAGGTACCGGATATTCTCGAACTGCTGGCGAGCGTGGAGATGCACGCCATCCAGACCTCCGGCAACTGCGTCCGTAACATCACGACCGATCACTTTGCTGGCGTGGCGCCGGATGAAATTATCGATCCGCGCCCGCTCGCCGAGATCCTACGTCAGTGGTCCACGTTTCACCCCGAGTTCGCGTACCTCCCGCGCAAGTTCAAGATCGCCCTCAACGGCGCCGCGCACGATCGCGCGGTCGTTCAGTTGCACGACATCGGCCTCGACGTCGTGAAGAACGACGCGGGCGAAATCGGTCTGCGCGTGCTTGCGGGTGGCGGAATGGGTCGCACGCCGATGATCGGAAGCGTCGTGCGCGAATTCCTGCCCTGGCAACACATGCTGACATACTGCGAGGCCATCCTGCGTGTCTACAACCGCTACGGCCGCCGCGACAATATTTTCAAGGCGCGCATCAAGATTCTGGTGAAGGCGCTGGGCGCCGAGGAATTTGCGCGTCAGGTCGAAGACGAATGGACGCACGTCAAGGACGGTCCCGCGACACTGACGCAGGAGGAACTCGACCGCGTTGGCGCCTTCTTCACGCAACCGCCGTACGAGAAACTGTCCGACGACGACTTGGACTTCAACGTCAGCCTCACGGAGAACAAGTCGTTCGCCAATTGGGTCAAACGCAACGTGCACCCACACAAAATTCCGGGCTACGCGGCGGTGACGCTGTCGCTCAAGAAGACCGGCGTTCCGCCCGGCGATGCGACCTCGGAGCAAATGGAATTGGTGGCCGATCTTGCCGACCGCTACAATTTTGGCGAACTACGCGTGTCGCACGAGCAGAACTTGATCCTCGCCGACGTCAAGCAAGCCGATCTCCTCGCGTTGTGGGAACAGGCCAAGCGCGCCGGGTTGGCGACGCCCAACATCGGACTGCTGACAGACATCGTCTGCTGCCCGGGCGGTGACTTCTGCTCGCTTGCCAACGCCAAGTCCATTCCGATCGCCGAGGCCATCCAGCGTCGCTTCGACGACCTCGACTACCTGCATGACATCGGCGAGATCGACATTAACATCTCCGGCTGCATGAACTCCTGTGGCCATCATCACGTCGGCCACATCGGCATACTCGGCGTGGATAAGGACAACTCCGAGTGGTACCAGGTCAGCATCGGCGGCGCGCAGGGCAACAGTGCCTCGATCAGCACCGTCATCGGCCCCTCGTTCGCGGCCGATGAGATACCCGACACCATCGAGCGGCTAATTGAGGTCTACCTCGAGCGCCGGACCGAGGAGGAGCGCTTCATCGACACCGTCCGACGCCTGGGCACGGAACCGTTCAAGACGCGCGTTTATGGCGATGCTCAGGGCAGCGCCCGCGGCAAGGCAGTGGCCCATGGCTAAGGTAATCGTCCGCGGTCACATCGTCGACGACGAATGGACGCTGGTTCGGTTTCCAGCGAAGGACGGACCCGTGCGCAAGCAGGCCGGTAAGCCGGTGCTGTTCAAGATCACCGGCGAACCGGCCGCAAACGACGAGGAGATCGCCGCGCTGAAAATTCCCGAAGACAAAGTCATCGTACCGCTGTCGGTCTGGCTCGCGCGCAAGGATGAGTTCATGGTGCGCCTGAACCAGCGGTCGCTCGGCGTGTGGCTGGACAGCTTCGAGCGGATCGAATCCCTCGCTGAAAGCATCGACAACCTCAACCGGTTCGCCGTGATCGCCGTGAATTTCCCACGTTTTACCGACGGCCGTGGTTATTCCATCGCCACGTTGCTGCGCACGCGCCACCGTTACACGGGTGAATTGCGTGCCATCGGCGACGTACTGCAAGACCAATTTTTCTACCTGAAACGCGTCGGATTCGACGCCTTCGCCGTACGCGCCGACAAGAACATTGAGAACGCCCTGCGCGGACTCAACGATTTCAGCGAGACCTATCAGTCCGCGGTGGATCAACCGCTGCCGCTGTACCGACGCCATGCGCGCCGACCGGCCGCCTAAGGAATACATCGGCCGCCGGCACCTCGCAAAAATCCCAGGTGGTAAACCCGAGAAATTGGAATCGAAAACCCAAGTCGATCGACGTAAATTGAGGAGAGTTAATGAGTCTTACGCAGAAAATCGAGGTCGTCAAAACGTTGCTACAACAGATCGAGCGCGACTACGCGCCCGCGACCCTCGCCAACAGTCTTGGCGCCGAGGACATGGTGCTCACCGACCTCATCGCCAAGGTCGCCCCCGGCATCGAAATCTTCAGCCTGGATACCGGGCGGCTGCATGACGCGACTTATAAACTGCTACAGAAAGCCCGCGAACACTATCGCGTGCCGTTCAAGGTCTATTACCCGAACAACGCGGAGATCGAGGAATATGTCAACCGCAACGGGCCGAATGCCTTCTACGAAAGCGTGGAGCTGCGCAAGCGCTGCTGCCATATCCGCAAGGTGGAGCCGCTCAAGCGTGCGCTTACCGGCAAGAAGGCGTGGATCACGGGGCTGCGACGCGAACAGGCGGCGACGCGCACGGAGCTGGCCGTTTCCGAATTCGACAAGAGTAACGGTCTACAAAAATTCAATCCGCTCGCGGATTGGACGGTGCTTGACGTGTGGACCTATATCCGCGAGTTCGAGGTGCCGTACAACGAGCTGCACGATCACCACTTCCCCAGTATCGGCTGCGCCCCCTGCACCCGCGCCATCACGCCGGGCGAGGACATCCGTGCCGGTCGCTGGTGGTGGGAGAATCCTGAAACCAAGGAGTGCGGCCTACACCCCGCGGATGAAAAACATGTCCACACCGCGACGGCCGCCAAGCAATTGAATAAAGCCTAGACACCCCAATCTCCGCAAGCGTAAACGGCGGCAGGAAATCCTCCTGCCCCGTTTTTTTTTGAGTCCGCGCTCAGGCCGCAAGCGCTCGGCGCCTGACGATAAGCCACAAAATAGCGACTCCCATTACGACGAGCAGCGGCATGGCAAGGTAGTTGACGGTTGCCCAACCACCTCGCTCGAGCAACCACCCTGAGGCCAGCGAGGTGACCGCCTGGGTGAGAAAGATGACGAGATCGTTAAGGCCCTGGCATTTAGCGCGCTCCGCCGGCTGGTACGTTTCGGTCAGCAGTGTCGTACCGCCGATGTAGAGGAAGTTCCAACCGATGCCAAGGAGTACGAGCGCGAACCAGAAGTTCGCCACCGCAATACCTGCAAGTGCGATCGCCACACAGGCGCAAAGTAAGAGTACGCCCGTAAACATCACGACCAGTACACCGAAACGCCTGATGAGCCCGCCGGTGAAGAACGACGGCGCGAACATGGCGATGACGTGCCATTGAATCACAAATGCCGCGGCATCGTAAGGATGACCGCAGAAACCCATGGCAATCGGCGTGGCGACCATAAGGAAGTTCATCACGCCGAAACCCGACGCGGCCCCAATGACGGCGACAACAAAGGCCGGTTGCGTCGCAATCACCCTCAACGACCGCCCGCTTGCTTGCCGCTCCGCCTCCGTCGGTCGCGGAATGCGCAATACCGCGAGAACCAACATAACCGCCGCGAGATAACCCATGAGCGAGAGATAGGTCCCAAGATACTTCGCCTGGAACAGATCCACCGTCAGTTTACTGGTCTCGGGACCGATGAGACCGCCGACAAGACCGCCGGCAAGCACGAGCGAGATAGCGGTGCTCTTGAAATCCGGCGCTGCTACGTCCGCCGCCGCGAAGCGATAATATTGAGCGAAACCGTTGTAGATGCCGAAGCCCAGCATCGCGACACATAGCAACCAAAAGCTCCCAACGTGCACGGCGGCCGCGCCTATACCCGCACCGAGCATCCCGACAAGCGTGCCGAGATAGAAACCCGCGCGCCGGCCGATGCGCTTCATAAGCAACGACGCCGGCACCGCCGCCAACGCCGCGCCCGACACCCAGGCGGTCACGGTTAGCGTGGCGAGCGACTTATCGCTCGCCAGCGCATATCCCGCGAGACCGGCAATAGCGATGAGCGTCGAGTTGTTGGCAAATAGCAACGCTTGACAGGTCGCGAGGACAACGACGTTCTTCTTTTCCGATTTCAATTGATCTTACTGCCGAGCTTGAATTACTTGCCGTCCTATACTAGGCGCGCATCGCGGCAGCCAACACCTCGGCGACGCGCCAGATATGTTCGGGCGGCATACCCGGATAAATCGGCAACGATAGCACCTCGGCCGTCACACGCTCCGACACTGGAAGACTGGCGGGCTTGTAGCCGAGCGATCGGTAAACATCCTGAAGGTGCAGCGGATGGGGATAATATACAGACGAGCCGATCTTGTTGTCGGTCAGCGCCTGGCGTACGCGGTCGCGTTCCTTGACCCGGATGGTGTAGATGTTAAACGCGTGCCGTCCGTATGAAGGTCGCGACGGCAATCCCACGCCGAGCGCGGATAGGCGCCGATCGTATTCCGTCGCCACACCGACCCGACCTGCAATGTCACGCTCGATACGCCGCAGCTTGATGCGCAGCACCGCCGCCTGGATCTCGTCGAGTCGCGAGTTATAGCCGATCTCGTTGTGCATATACGGCCGGTAGGCGCCGTGGTTGCGCAACCGACGAATATGATCGGCGATGTCGTCCCGATTCGTCGTAACCATCCCGCCATCGCCGTAACAACCGAGCACCTTTGTCGGATAGAAACTGAAGGTGCCGGTATCGCCCAAACTACCGACGCGCTTCTCGCTCAGCGTCGCACCGAAAGCCTGGGCGCAATCTTCGATCACGGCGAGTTTGTGTTCACGCG
>JBGPGJ010000163.1:0-5171 GCA_041483795.1 Sulfurifustaceae bacterium | reverse complement strand
CACGACGGCACACTGTAGAATCGTTGTAACGACGACCAAACCAACACCAGAAAGGGCAGGATGACGATTAGCAGGAAATACACGATGAATATTGCCGCCGTCAGGTAGCGCCAGTTCCCGAGATTCATCAGACGCGGGCGGAATCCTTTGCCCGTCATGGTCGAGTACTTGCTTCCCTGGCTCGACAGGCGCGACTGAAAATAGACGCCGACGGTGGTGATCAGCAGCAGGGTTACCCCGTAAGAGGAGGCGAGCCCCACCTGGCTTGGATACTGGTGGATGGCTTGGTAAATGGACGATGTGAAAACCTGTATGCCCACCGGCAACCCGAGCAGCGCGGGTACTTCAAACGATTCAATCGAGCGCACGAAAAGTATCAGCAACGTTGCAAAAATCGCCGGCCAGGTCAACTTGAGCGTGATCTGCCATACAATCTGGAACATGTTGGCGCCGCTCATCATGGCCGATTCCTCCAGCGAAGGGTCCATCGAGCGAAACGCCGCGGACATGAAGAGGAAAGCCATCGGCGAGTAATGCAATCCATCCACCCAGATCATGCCCCACAACGAGTAAACGTTGAAAAAAACGTAATCGGTGTCGAACAAGCTTTGTAGAACCAAATTGATCAGCCCGATCTTGGGGCTGCCAAGCAGGATCCACGCCACGGTAAAAAGGATGCTAGGAATGATCAACGGGATGAGGGACAAACCGAAGAACAGGGTCTTGAATGGCGTATTGGTGCGTTCGTTCATCCACGCGAGGGCGGTGCCGACCAGAAACGAGAACACCGCCGCACCGGCGGCGAACTGAACCGAGTTGAAGAACAGCCGCACCGTCTCCACGCTGGTGTACGCCGTCCGATAATTGTCCAGCGTGAATTCGGCGGCCTTGGTTGCGGTTTGTGGCGTGAAAAAGCTTTGCCAGAAAAGAAATAGCAGCGGCATGAGCGCCAGATAAGCCACGATCGCCACACAAACGCCGATGATCGCCCACTTGAGTTCGAGGTGGCGCCACGTTGTCAGTCTGGACAAGCTGAACGTTGCTTCAGCGGGCAATTGATTTGCGGCAGCCATCGAATCCCCTCCGCCTTCTAGCGATACCCACCTCGTGGACTGTAACACGCGCATCGGTAGTGCGTGGGGCGCGTTTTACGCACCGAAGGTCGTGTTGCTGATGCGCACAGCGCGCCCACCCTCCACCAATCTGGATGTTACAGTCCACCAGTGTGATGCCTCTGAGACCTAGGAAACCTCTGAATGATTCCTGAAATACTCTGTCTCGCCACAAAGGCGCAAGGAGCGCAAAGGGTTTTTCACAAAAAAACCTGTTTTTTTCTTTACACCTTTGCGGTGAATAATCACACCATCGGAGGTGGCGCGGCACGCTTGTTCTTTTATATGGAACAATGGTCCGTATAGAAATACAGCGCGAATTTACCAACCACCCGGCATAGTGTCAAGAAATGCCGGCGTCAGAAAGGCGTCCGTCCACATCGACTTCGATTCCGCAATCGTCGCCATGTGGCTTTCAGAAGCCAGCACGCTGAACATTGAGGTCATGGGCTCTTCGCTCTATCTTTTACTCGGCCGGTGGCCGATACCATGATGATGGTGATGGCCAGGGGCATGATCGTGTCCATGGTCGTGATCGTGCGTGTGATAATGGTAATGCCCGTCGGAATGTCCATGCAACGTGCGCGGATCCGCACCGAAAACCAGGGATTTGACCGTCACAGGAACGGTCTGCGAGGGCATCCTGATGCGCCCGAGGTCAATGTAGTCGAAATCCCAGAGAACAATTCCATCAATGACCAAGAGTTCACTCGCGATCTGCATTTCCTCGCGTAGCAACAACCCGAGCGTTTGAGCGATGTCGCCGTCGAGAACGAGAAAAACCGGTTTTCCCCGCGCGAGGGTGTTCGACAGGCCTTTGGCGAGTCCCGCGGCGAACGCAGCGATTCGCGGATAGGAAGGCGCACCGCGCCAACGAAAAGCCAACGCTACCTCGGTCTCTCCCTCCGCCAGATCGAATGCCTTAAAGTGGTCGCGGATCGCCTCGGCCAACTTTTCCGAATCAATTTCCTCCTGAAGCTCAACCGGCGGTTGCAACACTTGCAGGTTTCTGCGCGGCAGCAACTCACCGGGGTTCGAGATATAGATGGTATTGCCACTCAACTGCACGGAATATTCGGACGCACCCAACGCGGTGGCGCGGATACACTCGCCGGGCGGCAATAGCGGCCAAGGCAACGCGCCGGCGTCCATGCGCCGTCGCAGTGCATGACCCAGCATCTTCCCCAAATCGCCGAAGTCGCGGGTCTCGCGCTGGTAGACGTACTCGGCAACACCGCCCGAACACATGACGCCGTCGATGGCTCCGAGCTCCACCAGCCGGTCGGTGAGATATAGCCGTTCGACCGCCGGCGGCAATGAGCGTTCCCGAATTGCGGTGACCAAGGCGTCGGCCATCCACTCCGCCACCCGCTCCACGTCCGCCGGCTCAATGCGCTCGCCAAGGTTCCAGGTGTACCCCGCTTGGGCGGCGTGGTGGCGACCTGCGGAATCCAGACGAACGATGCGCCATCCTTCATCCACAACCACCAGACGACCGCCAATATGCACCGCCGCCGTGCCCAGTACCTTGCCGCGCTCGACGATCGCCAGCTTGGTCGTGCCACCACCGATGTCTACGTTGAGAATGCGCTTGCCGGTATCGTGCGAGACGCGGGCCGCGCCGGAACCGTAGGCCGCCAGCATCGCCTCCATGTGATGGCCCGCCGTGGCGCAGACGAACTCGCCGCCCTGCTCGGCCAGCACGCCGGCGATCGCCTCCGCGTTCTCGCGCCGCAGGGCCTCGCCGGTGAGGATGACCACGCCGGTATCTATATTATCCGGGTGCAAGCCGGCGGCGGTGTACGCTTCGTCAATGATGCCGCCGAGCGCCTGCTCGTCTATGCGCTCCTCGCTCTGGTACGGCGTGAGCGCCACGGGCGACTGGAACAGAGTCTCGCGCGAGACGACGAGGTAACGGCTGGAGAGATCTTCGCCCCGGCGCCGTAGATTTAGCCGCGAGAAGATCACCTGCGTGCCCGCCGAACCGATGTCAATGCCGACGCTCAACAGCGAGACATGGTCCTGAATCCAGAGGGTGTTTTCCTCGAGCGGGCCGGTCGCCTCGACGTGATCATGATCGTGGTCGTGGTCATGATCCGCCTCCGCGCCGTCGTGGCTGTGATCGTAGTCCTCGCCGTACAGGTGGTCCGCCAGGCTGTGCGGGCGCATCGCTCGCGAGTCTTTCTTGGGATCTTCGCTATCGGACATGAAACCTCTTAACTATGACGTCAACGTCGGCGTGGACAGCGCTCAAATCTTGAACGACTCCAGCGTCTGCGGCGCGAACAGCTGCTCGGGCCGCAGTAACTCCTTGGACAGCCCCTGCTCGTAGGAATAGCGTAGAAACGTCGCCAGCGTTTCCCGGTTGTTCTCGAAACCGTAGGGCCAGAAGTCCTCGCCCATCTCCCGGCGGGTCTCTTCAACGTGCGCAGTCAACCACGGCAGCATGGCTTTCAGCGCCCCCGTTTCGTAGAGATCGCGGTACGTCTCTTGCTGCGCGGCGCAGAAGGCCTTGTAAAGCGACTGCGCCACCCACGGATTCTTCTCGTATACATCGCGACGAATCACCACGGTATGCATGATCGGGAAACTGCGCGTGCGGCGGAAATAGTCATGTTCCACCTGCACAAAATTCTCGAATAGCCGCTTGACCTTGCCTTTGCTGCCGTGAAACGTCGAGGGCATGCGCGCGGTGTAGAGCGCGTCAATATCGCCATTGGCCAGCATGGCCGAGAGCGTCTGGTCCGGCCCGATGCGTTTGACGCGGATATCGGACGGAAGATCGAGCTTGAGCTTCTCGGGGCGGCCCGGTTCTTCCTCGCCGCCCGTATAATAGGTCACGCTGTTGACCGGCACGCCGTATTCATCCGACAGGATGCCACGGATCCAGACCGGCGCGGTCATCTGGTATTCGGGATTGCCGATGCGCTTGCCGATCAGGTCTTTGGGTTCCTTGATGCCGCTCGTGGCGTTGACGTAGATGCACGAGTGACGGAAAGAACGCGACGGAAAAATCGGGATGGCGATGAACGGCAGGTCCGGATTGAACAGGGAAACCGTATAGGAGGAAAGCGACATTTCGGCAATATCGAACTCGTGGTAGCGCAGCATGCGGAAGAACGTTTCCTCGACCGGCATGTTGAGATAAATGAGATCGATGCCGTCCGGCCGAATGCCGCCTTCCAGCAGCGCGCGGGTACGATCGTAATTCCAGCACCCCAAGCTTAGTCTTAATCTAGACACATGCTCTCCTTCCCGAATAATGCGGGGTATCGGCAATTCCTAACTTGAACATGGGTATCGTAAACAAATCAGCCTTGGCGTCGTCCGCCATACGCCAGTTCAGTCCCGCTTGCGCGGTTGCGCCGCGCGCGGGGGCTGATATCCAAGGCGCCGGGAAATGGCGTCCGCCGCGCTGATTACCTCAGGCGTAAAAGACATTAAAGTCTTCTTGGTCAGGCGCTGCGAGGGGCCCGACACACTCGCGGCGGCTATCACGTTACCGTAGTGATCACGAATCGGCGCCGCAATGCAGCGCAAGCCAATCTCGCTCTCCTCATCGTCAATCGCGCAGCCTCGCGCGCGCACGGTCGCCAAGTCCCGGCGCAATGCCGCCGGATCAGTAATGGTCTTGGGCGTGAACACCTCAAGGCGGAGAGCGATGGCCCGCTCAACCACCGCTGGGGGTTGGAAAGCCAGCAACGCCTTACCCGCGCCAGTACAGTGAACCGGTTTGCGAACGCCAACGCCTGAACTCATGCGTATGGCTTGCGGGCTTTCAAGGCAGTTGATGTAAAGAGTACGAGAGTCATCGAGGATTGCAAGATGCACGGTCTCACCGGTCTTGTCCCTCAACGTCATTAGATAAGGCTTTGCCTCATTTGAAAAATCCATCTTGCGGCGTACCAGCGAGCCCAACTCGAACACGGCCAATCCCAGTCTGTATCGGCCCGTTTCAGTATTCTGCTCGAGTATGCCGGCATCGATCAGCGTGGTGGCGAGACGGTGCACCGTACTCTTGGCCAGTCCGAGTTGTTTAGCCAGCTTGCTGATACCGAT
>JBGPGJ010000162.1:0-5176 GCA_041483795.1 Sulfurifustaceae bacterium | reverse complement strand
GGGCGAGCGTAGCGAGACCCGGAACATTGCGCCGAGACCGAAGGCGCGAGGGGGACTGGGAAGTCCCGTCGCGCATACTGAGGGCCGGCGCACACTGGGACGAGGTCGTCGTTGGTCATATCGGAGCCCATCTACGGCTGTAGCATCATCGACGGCGGAATCTTGATGACACGCTCGACCGCCGGCAGGTAATTCCACATCTCTTGCTTGATGCGCAGTGAACCGATGCCCGCTTCCTTGGCCGGGGAGAGGATGCGGATGAAGGTATGTTCGGGCCGTTCCATCCAGAAGCGCAGCGTGAGCGTGCGTTGCCAGCGCGGCGTCACCACGGTCATCTCCGCCGATCCCTGGTTGGTTTTGCCCCAAAGCAAGCGCTCGACATGGGCTACCAGTTCCTCCCCGGACGGTTCCGCGCCTGCTACCACACCAATATTGAAAAGCAGGCACGCGGCGAGCAACCGATGCAGCCACCCGTTCATATCGCGGCGTCTCATCGCAGGTACGCCTCCGCGGCATAGCGGCGCATCATGCGGTGGCTGTTGAAGTACGATGCGTTCTTGCTGATGGCGCCTTTCATTACTTTAATCCAGCCCCCGGCCTCGCCGTCGTAACCGTAGTAAAGCGGTAGCACGACATTCTCAAGCTTGTCGTACAGTGCGCGCGCTGCTTCGTTCGCCCCGGTCTGCGCATCGCCGATAGCCCAGCCGGTGATACTCTCGATGCAACCCTCCATCCACCAGCCGTCGAGCACGGAGAGTGACGGCACGCCGTTGAACGCGGCCTTCATCCCGCTGGTTCCGGATGCCTCTAACGGCGGCAGCGGCGTGTTCAGCCACACATCCACGCCCGCGACCAGCGTTTGCGCGAGCGCCATGTCGTAATCGGGCAGATAGGCAACCGGAATCGTGCCGGCGAGAGCACGGGCATGTGCATGCAGCTGCTCGATCAGGCGCTTGCCGTCACCATCGCGCGGGTGCGCCTTACCGGCGAGCACGATCTGGAACGAACGGTTGTGTGCGATCGCCTTCAGACGCTCGAGATCCGAGAACAGCAGATCGGGTCGCTTGTACGAAGTCATGCGCCGCGCGAAACCGAGGATCGGCACCTTTGGGGGTAGCACGGCGCCCGTCCGCTCCCGCACCTGGTCGATCAGAAACTGCTTCGCTTGCACGTGTGCTTTCCATACGGCGGCGTCGGGGATGCAACAGTCGACGCGCACGAGCTGTTCGGGCTCATGGCACCAGGACGGTAGATACTGATCGTAAAGCTTGCGAAAGGGCTCACTGGTCCAAGTGAACGGGTGTACGCCGTTCGTGATGGCGTGGACGCGATAGCCCGGAAACATATCGCGCGAGACTTCGGCATGGCGTTTGGCCACGCCATTCACATACTCGCTCAGATTGAGCGCGAGCCGCGTCATGTTAAGGCGGTCCTCGCCCGCCAAGTGCTTGAGCGTTGCGACATCGACAGCAGGCTCGTCCACGGTAACCTGGCTGTGCTTCGCGTCCGCAGGATTGGTCAAGCGCTTGAACGTTTCGGCATCGATGACGTTTTCCAGCACGCGCTGTACCAGCGGGTAGGAAAACTTGTCGTGTCCGGCCTCCACCGGTGTGTGCGTGGTGAAGCTGCACAGCTCGCGCACGCGCGGAACGTCGTACAGCGGTTCACCGGCCTGCAGGTCTTCGGGCGGATAAGCGTAACGGCGCAGCAAATCGAGGGTGAGCAACGCCGAGTGTCCCTCGTTCAGGTGGTAATGCTTGATGTTGAATCCGAGCGCATACAGCATACGCACGCCGCCGATGCCGAGCACGATCTCCTGCTTGAGCCGATAAGTCTCGTCGCCGCCGTAGAGATAATGCGTAATCTCCCGGTCCTCGGGCCGGTTGTCGGCGAGATCGGTATCGAGCAGGATGACTGGCGCGTTTCCGCCCATTTGGCTCGCGAGGAAGTACAGCCAGCCGCCAACCCACACCGCCCGGCCCTCTATTGGCACGGCGATCCTGGCGTCGAGTGGACGTGCAAAACCGGTGGGATCCCACATGGCGGGGTGTTCGAGCTGCCGGCCACGCTCGTCGATTTCCTGACGAAAGTAACCGGCGCGCGAGACGAGGCTCACCGCCACCATCGGCAGCGAGAGATCCGCCGCCGAGCGCAGCGTATCGCCTGCGAGAACGCCAAGACCGCCAGCGTAGGTCGGAATCTCGCTACGCAACGCGATTTCCATCGAGAAGTATGCGATGCGGGGCGTGCGGATCAGTTCATCGAGCATGCGGCTGACTCCGTCTGCTGTTAGCGCTTGTGAGGTGGCAGCGTTTCACCCGGATGTTCCTGCTACACCGTGGATCGGTTGCCATTCCGTTCTCCTCGCTCGATTCAACGTCCGTTACATGACATGCCGGAAAACTCATGCCGCCAGTTCTGCCGCGCGTTGTGTCAATGTGGCGAGCAGGCGGTCGAACGGATCGACGAACTTCTGGACGCCCTGACGCTCGAGTTCGTCGCCGACAGTGTCGAGCTCGACGCCGAGCGCCGCGAGCTGTGCCGGTAGGGCGCGTGCCGCATCCATATCCTGCTCCAGCCGCAACGCCGGGTCGCCGTGATCGCGGTACGCGGCAACGGTCTCAAACGGCAGCGTATTCACGGTATTCGGACCAATCAGCGCTTCTACATATTTGGTGTCGGCGTACGCCGGATTTTTGGTGGACGTCGAAGCCCAGAGCAGCCGCTGCGGGCGGGCTCCATGCGCCACGAGTTTTTCCCAGCGCGGGCTTTCGAGCATTGCTTTATATTCCTGGTACGCAAGGCACGCGCAGGCAATCGCCGCTTGGCCGCGCAGCGCCTGCGCCGGCGCGGTACCGAGGGCGTCGAGTCGGTGGTCCACGAGCGTGTCTATGCGACTCAGGAAAAAGCTCGCGACCGAGGCGCTACGATCGAGCGATTGTCCGGTCGCTCCGTAGTCTTCAAGCGCGCCGAGCCAGGCATCGGCCACCTCACGATAGCGCGCGACGCTGAAGAGCAACGTCACATTGACGTTGATGCCGGCCGCGATCAATCGGCGGATTGCGGGCAAGCCCTCGCGCGTGCCCGGCACTTTGATCATCAGATTCGGCCGCTCCACGAGCGTCCACAACCGCACCGCCTCGATAAACGTGGCCGCGGTGTCGCGCGCCAGATGTGGCGAGACTTCCAGGCTCACATAGCCGTCGCGCCGCTTGCTCTCTTCATAGGTACGCTGGAACAAATCGGCGGCGTTGCGCACGTCGTCGACGACCAGGTCCTCGTAAATGGCCGGCGCATCGGCGCCGCGTTCCGCAAGATCGGAAATGGCCGCGTCGTAGTCGCGGGTTTCAGTAATGGCCTTGTGAAAGATCGCCGGGTTGGAGGTGACGCCGGCGATACCGTCCTCCTCGATCAGCCGCGCGAGTGTGCCGTCTTCGAGCCAGTGGCGGCGGATGTCGTCGAGCCAGATGCTCTGGCCGAGCGACTTCAGTTGTCGCAACGGATTTTCAGGTTTCATCGCAGACTTCTTCAATAGGGCCACTTCCAGTCGCGGATCTCCGGCATGTCCTGGCCGTAGCGGCGGATGTATGCGCGATGCTCGACCAGCTTGTCGCGTACAAACTGCTTGAGATGCGCCGCGCGGTAGCTGAGCTTGGGTACGCGATCGGCGATATCCGCCACCAGATGGAAGCGATCGAGGTCGTTGAGCACCGCCATATCGAACGGTGTGGTAGTCGTGCCCTCTTCCTTGTAGCCGCGCACGTGCAGGTTCTTATGGTTGGTGCGTCGATAGGTCAGCCGATGGATCAACCACGGATAGCCGTGATAGACGAAGATAATCGGCTTGTCGGTGGTGAACAAGGTGTCGAAGTCGCCGCTCGACAGGCCGTGCGGGTGTTCTTCGCGTGGTTGCAGCGTCATCAGGTCCACGACATTCACCACGCGTATTTTCAACTCGGGCGCGTGTTGCCGCAGCAAGTCGACCGCGGCCAGCGCTTCAATGGTCGGCACATCGCCTGCCGCCGCGAGCACCATGTCCGGCTCGCCGCCGCCGTCATTACTGGCCCATTCCCACACACCGACGCCGGCCGTGCAGTGCTTGACCGCGGCATCCATGTCGAGCCACTGCGGCTGATCGTTCTTGCCGGCAACGACGACGTTCACGAGGTTGCGCGAGCGCAGGCAACAATCAGTAACACAGAGTAGCGTGTTGGCATCGGGCGGCAGGTAGACACGAATGATGTCGGCCTTCTTGTTCACCACATGGTCAATGAAGCCCGGGTCCTGGTGCGAAAAGCCGTTGTGATCCTGGCGCCAGACATGCGAGGCCAGCAGGTAATTGAGCGAGGCGATCTTCCGCCGCCACGGCAGGTGCGATGTGACCTTCAGCCACTTGGCGTGCTGGTTGAACATCGAATCAATGATGTGGATGAACGCCTCGTAGCAGTTGAAAAGCCCATGCCGGCCGGTGAGCAGGTAGCCCTCGAGCCAACCCTCGCATTGGTGCTCGCTCAGCATCTCCATCACGCGCCCGGTGGGCGCGAGGAACTCGTCGCTCGGCACGGTCGCGGCGTCCCATTGGCGCTGGGTCACTTCGAACAGGGCCTCAAGGCCGTTGGAGAGCGTCTCATCAGGGCCGAAGACCCGAAAATTCCGCTGCTCGCCGTTCAGCTTCGCCACGTCACGCAGGAAGCGTCCGAGGACGTGCGTGTCGCCGATACCGCGCACCCCGGGCGAGGGCACTTCGGCCGCGTAGTCGCGGAAGTCCGGCATCCGCAGGTCGCGCAGCAGCATGCCGCCGTTGGCGTGGGGATTCGCGCCCATGCGTCGTTCGCCTTTGGGCGCAAGTTCGGCCAGCTCCGGCATCAGGCGACCCCGCCCGTCGAACAGCTCTGCCGGCCGGTAGCTCCTCAGCCACTCTTCCAGCAGCTCGAGGTGACCGGGATGGGTGGCCGGGTCGGAGATCGGCACCTGGTGCGAGCGGAAGGTGCCTTCGACCTGCAGGCCGTCGACCACCTTCGGCCCCGTCCAGCCTTTGGGCGAATGCAGGACAATCATCGGCCACCGCGGACGCGTGACGCTGCCGCCGACGCGAGCGTCGTGCTGAATGCGTTTGATTTCTTCCACCGCCTGGTCGAGCGCCGAAGCCATGGCCTCATGCATCAGCACGGGTTCG
>JBGPGJ010000161.1:0-5184 GCA_041483795.1 Sulfurifustaceae bacterium | reverse complement strand
GCCTTGCCGAGATGCGCGGAATCCACCGTCACCAGCGGTTCCTCCATCACGCGCTCGATTTCGAGCTCGACCTCGTCCGGCAGTTTAGTGCCTTCGGAAGAAAAGAATTTGATGCCGTTGTCGTCGTAGGGATTGTGCGAGGCCGAAATCACAATTCCGGCGCGCGCGCGGGCGGTGCGCGTGAGATACGCAATCCCCGGCGTCGGCATGGGGCCGAGCAGGCGAATATCCACACCGGCTGCACACAATCCCGACTCCAGCGCTGACTCAAGCAGGTAGCCCGAAATGCGCGTGTCCTTGCCGATCAGAATCTTGCCCGGATCTGCGCCTTTCGTGCCGAGCACGCGCCCGACCGCCCAGCCGAGCTTCAATACGCGTTCCGGTGTGATGGGATCTTCGCCCACCTTGCCGCGCACACCATCGGTTCCGAAAAATCGTCGTTTGCTCATTGCGACTGCTCCACGTCTCGGTCGGCGTAGACCGTCTCCCACATGCGAATCGCTTGCACCGTCGGGGCCACGTCGTGCACCCGCAGCATCCGCGCGCCATTCTGCACCGCGATGAGGGCCAGCGCCACACTGGCGTGCAGCCGTTGTTCCACCGGTAAACCGAGGGCTTTGCCGATCATGGCCTTGCGCGACAATCCAGCCAGCACCGGCAACCCCATTGCGGTGAGCACATCAAGGTTGCGCAACAGCGTCAGGTTATGTTCGAGAGTTTTACCGAAACCGAAACCCGGGTCCACCACAATACGCTCACGCGGAATACCAGCCTGTTGCGCGGCGTGCACACGCGCTGTGAGAAAATCTCGGACCTCCGTCATCACATCTTCGTAGTGAGGATCGTGCTGCATCGTGCGCGGCTCGCCCTGCATGTGCATGATACAGACCGGCATATTCAAACTCGCGGCAACCGTAAGCGCCCCGTCTTGTCTGAACGCCGTAACGTCATTAATAAATCCCGCGCCGGCGGCGACAGCGGCGCGCATCACGTCGGGTTTGGAGGTATCTATTGAGATGGGAACCGGGATTTCTCGCGCCAGCCGCTCGATCACCGGAATAACGCGGTCCAGTTCTTGTTGAACGGAAACCGGCTGCGCGCCCGGGCGCGTGGATTCGCCGCCGACGTCAACGATCGAGGCGCCCTCGGCGACCATCGCATGCGCGTGGGCCACCGCTTTGCTCGGATCGAAAAAAAAACCCCCGTCAGAGAAGGAGTCGGGGGTGACGTTGAGGATACCCATGACCGCGACTCGACTCAGATCGAGTGTGCGTCCACGGCAATCCAGAATAAGGGGCGAGGGGCGATGGGCGAGATACGATGGCACCGACGAAAACAATGGGTCTTCCCCTCGAACCTCTCCTCTCGTATCTCGTACCTTAGTCAGTGCTCTCCCGCCGGCGTGTCGAGCTTGGGTTTGACGCGCGGCTTCGGCGTGGCCTTGGGTTTGCCTTCGGTGTCGCCCGGGCCCTTGCCGGAAGACAGGTCCGCGGGCGGGCGCGGATCGCGTCCGGCCATGATGTCGTCAAGCTGCTCGGAATCGAGCGTTTCCCATTCGAGCAAGGCCGCGGCCATTTTTTCGATCTTGGCGCGGTTGTCTTCGATGATCGCGCGCGCCCGGACGTATTGCTCGTCAATGATGCGACGGATTTCCTTGTCTACCTTTTCGGCGGTCGCGTCGGAGAGATTCTTGTGCGTCACCACGTCGCGTCCGAGAAACACCTCGCCCGCATTCTCCCCGTAGACGCGTGGACCGAGCGCGTCGGTCATGCCCCAACGCATCACCATGTTGCGCGCGATCTCGGTGGCGCGCTCGAAATCGTTGGCCGCGCCGGTGGTCATCTGACCCATGAACACTTCCTCGGCGATGCGCCCGCCCATCAGCACCGCGATCGTCGAAAGCAGACTGTCGCGGTCGTGGCTGTAGCGGTCTTCGGTCGGTAATTGCATGGTGACGCCGAGCGCCCGCCCGCGCGGGATGATGGTGACCTTGTGCACCGGGTCGGTGTTGGTCAAGGTCTTGGCCACGACCGTGTGGCCCGACTCGTGATAGGCCGTGTTGCGACGCTCCTTCTCCGGCATCACCAGCGAACGGCGCTCCGTGCCCATGACGATCTTGTCCTTGGCGCGCTCGAAGTCATCCATGCCCACGAGGCGCTTGTTCGCGCGCGCGGCAAAAAGCGCGGCTTCGTTCACGAGATTGGCCAGATCGGCGCCAGAGAAACCCGGCGTGCCGCGGGCGATGATGGACGCATCCACGTTCTCGGCTACGGGCACCTTGCGCATGTGTACCTTAAGAATCTGTTCGCGCCCGCGGATGTCCGGCAGCGGCACGTAAACGTGGCGATCGAAGCGGCCCGGGCGCAACAGCGCCGGGTCGAGTACATCCGGACGGTTGGTCGCGGCCATGACGATCACGCCTTCAGTGCCCTCGAAACCGTCCATCTCGACCAACAACTGATTCAACGTCTGCTCGCGCTCATCGTGACCGCCGCCGAGGCCGGCGCCGCGCTGGCGGCCGACGGCGTCAATCTCGTCAATGAAGATGATGCACGGGGCGTGTTTCTTGGCCTGCTCGAACATGTCGCGCACGCGCGAGGCGCCGACGCCGACGAACATCTCGACGAAGTCGGAACCGGAGATGGAGAAAAACGGCACCTTGGCCTCGCCCGCAATCGCCCTGGCGAGCAGCGTCTTACCCGTTCCCGGCGAACCGGTGAGCAGGACTCCGCGAGGAATGCGACCGCCGAGTTTCTGAAATTTTCCCGGATCGCGCAAGAATTCCACCAGCTCCCCGACCTCTTCCTTGGCTTCCTCGACACCGGCCACGTCGTCGAAAGTGGTCTTGTTTTGCTCCTCGCTCAGCATGCGCGCCTTGCTTTTGCCAAAGCTCATGGCGCCGCGACCGCCGACGCCGCCTTGCATCTGGCGCATGAAGAAGATCCACAAACCGGCCAAGAGCAATATCGGCAACAGATTGTAGAACAGCGGCAACCAGATAGACTCTTCGTGCGGTTTGCCTTCGACCGTCACGCTATGGTCGAGCAAATCGCCGATCATGGCCCGGTTGTCGGTTTCGGGGCTGTAGGTGGTAAACGATTCGCCGCTTTTGAACTTGCCGGAAATGTTGCGGCCCTCGCGCCCTTCAATGACGACGCCCTGTACCTGGTTCTGGCGCACCTTCTCGATAAATTGCGAGTACTCGACCGGGCGCGCCACCGGTTGACGGCTGCCAAAGTTATTGAACACCGACATCAATACGATGGCGATGACGAGCCAAAGCAACAGATTCTTGGTGAGATTATTCAACGCGCCGACCTCGTTAACGATTCAATGTAGAGTCTTGCGATCATTTTCCTATGTTCGCCGCAGCGGTACAATCACAGCGCCTTCGGCTACTTTAAATCCCTTGCCCAACAGATAAATCTCGCGACTTTCGGCGCGCGAGGCCTTGGGTTTGCGCGTCAACAACTTGTCAAAAACCCGTTTCATCGTCCGGTGGAGTTCAATATATCCTTCACCCTGAAAGGTCTTTACCACCAGATTTCCACCGGGCCTGAGCGTTTGGGCGGCAAATTCAAGCGCAAGTTCCGCCATATGAACCGCCTGCGCCTGATCGCGCGCCGCCACTCCGCTGATATTGGGGGCCATGTCCGAGATTACAAGATCAACCGGCGCACCCGTCAAACGCCCTTTCACCAAGTCTAGCACCTGGGGGTCGGTGAAATCGCCCTGAATGCACTCAACGCCCCGAACCGGTTCCATGGGCAGCACGTCCACGGCCAGTACGCGTCCGCTGGCGCCGACCCGGCGCACGACATACTGCGACCAACCGCCGGGGGCGGCGCCGAGATCCACCACGGTCATGCCGGGCCGGAGCAGCCGGTCGGCCCGGTCCAGCTCCTCGAGTTTGTACGCCGCGCGCGAGCGATAGCCTTCCTTCTGGGCACGCTTGACGAACTTGTCGGTGACATGACGCCGCAGCCAGCGACCGCTGCTTTTGGTACGAGCCATGATTCAGATTCCAATTAATTTATTTTCGATACATCCCCGGTGTAACCCCTGGGAAGTTCTGATTAAGAATTCCTAACAAAATAAAAAACTCAACGCAAAGGCGAAGCGGGGTTGTCGCGGATGCACTTAACGTGCATCCGCACCGCTGAGCGCCCGCACATGGAAGTGCGGGCCGTGGTATCCGCAGCCACCGAGGTTACGCCAGGGACGGCAGGCATCCTTTGCGTCTTTGTGCTGTACAGCGATGGACGAATGTCGCAAGCGCACGGGTAAGCCGTTAAGCGGCGAACGCCCGGCCAGGATGGCCGGGCCGGACTTCGAGCGAAGCAGGCCTGCGCAGCGAGAAGTGCGGGCCGTGGTATAGCGACGTTGGCGGCGCGACGCCATGGATGGCAGGTCTTTTGCGCCTTTGCAGTGATAACGATTTAAGACATCTCTAAACGTACCGGACTTCGAGGATTTCGTAGCTGCGTACGCCGTTTGGGACCTGGACCTCGACGACATCGCCTTCAACCTTGCCGATCAGCGCGCGGGCAATGGGGGAACTAATCGAAATCTTGCCCTGGGCGATGTCGGCCTCGTGGTCGCCGACGATCTGATAAGTGACCTCCTGTTCCGACTGCTCGTCCATCAGATTGAGCGTGGCGCCGAACACCACCTTGCCGTCGGCGTTTACGGCTCTCGGATCGATAATCTGCGCACTGGAGACCTTGGACTCGAGTTCGGCGATGCGCCCCTCGACGAAACCCTGCTGTTCCTTGGCCGCGTGGTACTCGGCATTTTCGGAGAGATCGCCGTGCGAACGCGCGTCGGCGATCGCCTGGACGATGCGCGGACGCTCGACGGTCTTGAGGCGATGTAACTCGACCCTGAGCTTCTCCGCACCATCCACCGTCATCGGCGTCTTTTTCATGTCTGGAGTTCCTTGTGCAAGTCCTGCAACCGCAGCACGCCCTCTTCCGCCGCCACCCGGTGTGCCTCGGCGGCCGCGCGCGCGGCGGCGAGCGTGGTGTAGTGAGTCACCTTGTGCTGCAACGCCTGGCGCCGGATCGCGTACGCGTCCGCCAGACTCTGCTTGTCGGAGACGGTGTTGATGATCAAGTCAATCTCGTCGTTCATGAGCATGTCAACGATATGCGGCCGCCCTTCCGACACCTTGTTAATCGGCTT
>JBGPGJ010000160.1:0-5195 GCA_041483795.1 Sulfurifustaceae bacterium | reverse complement strand
TTGACATACAAAGGATCAGTGGGCACCAGCATCGGAAACATGCGCCGGTCCGGCTCGGCGTATTCAACGCTGGGATCGGCGTTCAATCTGACTGCAATGGCCTGCGCCTCCGCTAACGTCATGCGGTGCGGCAGCCTCAGTACATGGGCGCCGCCGGACATCGCGCGGAAGTGCCGCAAAATGATGCCCGCAGTCGCACTCAGGGTACTTATGCGATTGGTGCTCAATGCCTGAACCCGAGCAGACTGCGGCTCGCGAAGTTTAACGATCAGTTGATCAGTCAAATCGTAAGCCGGGAGCGGCTGCGCTTGGGCGGCAACGCCAGGGCCACCCGCGTTGGTTGGTTGCTCAGCAAAGAGGAGAAAAACCGCCAATCCTACGGTAACGAGTAACCGTGTCGACTTGAACCAGTCGAAGCTTGTAATTTAACTATCCTCCCGCGTTCGCTACTCAGGCTAGGTTCTTAACTGCAAAATTCGTCCATGCAGGCAAATTTCCTTCACATCCCGTCTAGTGATGATACATTCGCCGGTCCGGGTCGACATATTGTATGTCGGGATATTTTCCGAGTCGATCCAAGACGGATTTTAGCCGCGCAGCGTCCAACGGTTGGTCAAGGCGAAATACATGGGCACCGCCGGACATCGCACGTACATAGATTAACCTGACACCGGTGTCCTGAAATAGGCGCTCCAGATAATCGGCGCTGGAGGGATCGAATTCCGCAACCCGGAACTTGACAATGAGCTGATTCACCGCCGCAGCGCGGGGCGCCGGCACCGGCTCCATGACCATCGGCTCTGCCTTGGTTTCCGTGCCGGTACAAGCGCAAAAGCCCGCACATCCGATGACCAAGCCGAGCAAACGGACGTAATATGTCACTGAGTTCCTGCTCCATAAACAATCGGCCCTCAAACCTACCTCTCGCATCTTATGAACACAAGCAGCCAGGAACTCGTTCGTCGCGATCTACATGCCGTTTGGCACCCATGTACACAGATGCACGACCACGAGGCGTTTCCGCCGATTGCGATTCGTCGGGGCCGGGGCATGTGGCTTGAAGACTACGATGGCAAGCGCTATCTCGATGCCATCGGTTCGTGGTGGGTGAACCTGTTCGGTCATGCCAATCCGCGCATCAACGCCGCGATTGCTGCTCAGCTGGAACAAATCGAGCATGTGATTCTCGCCGGCTTCACTCACGAGCCGGTGGTGCGGCTCTCCGAAAAGCTGGTGGCGCTGGCACCGCGGGGACTTGCGCGCTGCTTTTACGCCTCGGACGGCTCAAGCGCGATCGAGATCGCGCTCAAAATGAGTTTTCATTACTGGCGCAATCGCGGAGAAAAAAATCGCACGCGCTATATCAATCTCTCGAATTCTTATCACGGCGAAACGCTGGGCGCGCTCGCGATAGGCGATGTCGCGCTTTACAAGGAAACCTACGAGCCGCTGTTGCTCAAGCCAATCACGGTACACTCGCCGGACTGCTACTACCGCGAGACCGGAGAATCCTGGGAGGAATACTCGAAACGTGCCTTCGCCGACATGGAAGCAACGCTCGCGCGCCACGCGCACGAGGTCTGCGCCGTCGTGGTCGAGCCGCTGGTACAGTGCGCGGGCTCGATGCGCATGTATCACCCGATCTACCTGAAGCAACTGCGCGCGGCCTGCGATCGGCACCGCGTGCACTTGATTGCGGACGAGATCGCGGTCGGCTTCGGGCGCACGGGCACGATGTTCGCTTGCGAGCAAGCGGCGATCACGCCCGACTTTCTCTGCCTCGGCAAGGGACTCACCGGCGGCTATCTGCCGCTTTCCGTATGCATGTCCACCGATGAGATTTATCAGGCATTCTACGCCGAGTACACGGCGCAGCGCGCCTTTCTGCACTCGCATTCCTACAGCGGCAATGCGCTCGCCTGTGCTGCCGCACTCGCCACGCTCGATATTTTTTACGACGACGATGTGCTCGCGCGCAATCGCAAACTGGCCGCACACATGTCCAAAACGACAATGTCGTTACAGGATCACTCGCACGTTGCCGAAGTGCGCCAAACCGGTATGATCCTCGCAATCGAAATGGTGAAGAACAAGAAAACGCGTGAACCGTTTGCCTGGCAGGAGCGCCGTGGGCGCCAAGTGTATTTGCACGCGCTCGAACGCGGCGCGCTGCTGCGCCCGCTCGGCGACGTGATTTACTTCATGCCGCCGTACGTCATTACACCCGAGGAGATTGATTTCTTGGCCGATGTGGCGCGGGAAGGGATCGAGCTTGCAACGCAGTAGCAGAAAAAATAATCTTCACCGCAACGGTGCAAAGTCTGTACACGCCATCCATGGCGTCGCATCATCGCCTTCGCTATACCACAGCCCGCACTTCCATGTACGGGCGCTCAGCGGCGCCGCTGCACGTTAAGTGCATCGGCGAGTGCTCCGCTTCGCCTTCGCGCCTTTGCGGTGAAAACTAAAATCTAAACAGTATAAAACGCTTTCTTCAGCGCCTCGAAGTTTGGAATCCACAGCGCTTGCCCACCGATCTTGAGGCCGCCGGCGACGTGGGGCGATTGCGGCAACTCGGTGGCTGTGAGTGTAACGGCCGAGGCGTCCACCGGCTGCGGGCGCGGCTCGGCCGACGCCAGCACGGCGAAGTACTCCCACTCGGCGCGACCGGCAAGCGGATAAAACACGATTGCCTTCGACGTCGGCCCCGGCCGTGTCGGCGCTTTTCCGAACAGCGCCTCCAACGACACCACCGGTACGGCGAGCGTGCGCCAACCGACCACGCCGAGCAGCCACACCGGCGCCAGCGGAACCGGCACCACCGCGGAGACATTCACTACCTCGGCGATGGTGGCGCTCGGAACCAGCAGCAACCCGACGCGCGTCGGGATCGCGAGCGCGTGAATTTGGTCTTGCGGCGGACGTGCCATTGGCGCTCTAGTCTCCGAGACCCTGCAAATAAGCGACGAACGCCTGCGGGTCGAGCACCAACGTCACGTCGCGTTCGGATATCCAGGCACCGGAAAACAGGTGCCCCGCTCGCGTGGCCGGGGGGCCGAGCGGTGTGAACGGCGATACCTGCGCCTGCGCGCGCGGCAACAGATGCACGTCGTCCACGATGACACCGATGGCGTGCGGCTGCGCCTCGACAAACACCGCGCGCTGCCAGTCGTCACGCCGCGTCACCTGAAATTCGCCATTGAGCGCATACGCCGGCCAGCGGCTGTTGCGCGTCGCGCGCCAGGCGCTGACACGCTCGTTCGGGGCGCTGTTGATCAATAGGTTCTCGCGCTGTTCGATGGTGAAGCCGGCGGTGCTCGGCAGCAGATAGGTTGCGCCCGCAAACGTGAGGCGCAGATATTGTTTGGCGTCGGCCATGGGATTGTTGGATCGGGCGTGGGCAGGCTGGCTGACTTATGCCTGGGCGTCAGCTCGTCGTCCGACGGCGGGCGAGCAGTGCGTCGATGTTCTTGAACAACTCTTCTTCCTGGTACGGCTTGCTCATGTAATTGTCTACACCCAACTCGAGCGCCTTCTGGCGGTGCTTGGCGCCGGCGCGCGAGGTGATTATGATGATCGGGACGTGTTTCAGCCGCGCATCGCCGCGCACGCGCTGTGTGAGTTCGTAACCGTCCATGCGCGGCATTTCGATGTCCACCAGCATCAGGTCCGGCACGCGGTCGCGCAATTGCTCGACGGCGTCCACGCCGTCCTTCGCCACCATCACCTCCATACCGCGTTTCTGCAGGTGCTTACCGGTGACCTTGCGCACCGTGAGCGAGTCGTCGACCACCATCACGACCGGGGCGGCGGCCTTCGCCGGCGCCGGCGCAACGACCGCAGGCGCGGCCGGTGCGGCGGCCGCGCGCTGCGCGAGCTGCACCGGATTCATGATCGGCGCGATGGTGCCGTCAGCGAGCACCGTGGCCCCGGCGATTCCGGGCACGCGGGCGAGCTGCGGCCCGATGTTCTTCACCACGATTTCCTGGTTGCCGACCAGCTCGTCGACATGCAGGGCGATACGCTGAATGCCGCTGCGGACCAGCAGCACCGAGTTGTACGGCTGAATGCCGGGCGGACCGGCAACGCCCAGCAAGTGCTGCATGTAATGCAGCGGATGGGAATGGTCCTTGAACGAGACTGTCTTCTTCGCGTAGTACGCCAGAAGCATGTCGCCCTTCAGGCGCAGCACCTGCTCGACCATGGCGGAGGAAATCGCGATCACCGCGGCGCCGCTGCGCACGAGCACCGCCTGGGTCACCGCAAGCGTGAGAGGCAAATAGACCGTGAACGTCGTGCCCTGCCCGCGCACGGTGGCGATGTCCACGCGCCCGCCGATTCCCGAGATCTCGTTGCGCACCACCTCCATGCCGACGCCGCGCCCGGAGAGCTCGGTCACCTCCTCGGCGGTCGAAAGGCCCGGCGCGAACACCAGCTTCATCAGCTCTCGTTCGGTCGGCTCGCGGTCCGCGGGCAACAGGCCCATCTCCAGACCCTTGCGGCGCAGCGCATCGAGGTCGAGGCCGGCGCCGTCGTCGGACAGGATGAGCGCGATCTCGTTGCTTTCCTGGCGCAGCGCGATCGCGATGCGCCCGGCCTCGGGCTTGCCCGCCGCGGCGCGCGCCGCCGGCGCCTCTAGGCCATGCGCGAGAGCATTGCGCAGCATGTGCTCGAGCGGCGCGCCGATGCGTTCGAGCACGCTACGGTCGAGCTCGACTTCAGCGCCCTCGATCTTGAGCTCCGCTTTCTTGTCCAGCTCGCGCGAGGTCTGCCGCACGATGCGGTAAAGACGCTCGTTGAGGTTGGCGAACGGCACCGCGCGCACGCGCATCAGCTCCTGCTGCACGTCGCGGCTGATGCGCGCCTGGTGCTGCAGTGCCGCGTCTGTGTCGCCGACGTTCTTGTGCAACGCCTGCTGGATCGAAATAACGTCGTTGAGGCTCTCGGCCATCATGCGCGTGAGCTCCTGCAGCCGCGTGTAGCGGTCGAACTCGAGAGGGTCGAACTCGCGGTTCCTGTCGTCCACGACGGACTGGCGCGACTGCATCTGGCTGTCGGCCTGCACCTCGAACTCGCGCAACTGGCCGCGCAGCCGCGCGATGCTCTCGCTCAGGTCCGAGAGCGCCTGCTTCACCGTGCGCACCTCGGTCTCGATGCGCGAGCGGGCGATCGCCACTTCGCCCGCGCCGTTGATC
>JBGPGJ010000159.1:0-5204 GCA_041483795.1 Sulfurifustaceae bacterium | reverse complement strand
GATAACAACGTCCGGTTGTGGCGTTGAGAAGGCGGTCAGAAATTGGGATTGGCTGCGGCCGCACCGGCCCAGGCCAGGCCGTGCCAGCCATCCTTGGCGTAGCGTTGACACCTTCGGACAGAACGGCCGACACGTCCGTGTATCGGCGTTCAGCGGCGCGAATACACGTTAAGTGCATTCGCGACTACCCCGCTTCACCTGCTAGGATGAAAATGTGACCGTTCGTAAATCAGCCATGACAAAGAAACATCTCTATCGAGTGCAGTTTATCAATCAGGGTAAGGTGTACGAGATCTACGCCAAGCGCGTGGGGCAGGGCAATCTTTTCGGTTTTATCGAGATCGAGGGGATCGTATTCGGTGAGAAATCGTCGGTCGTGATCGATCCCTCGGAGGAACGACTCAAAGGCGAGTTCGAGGATGTATCCATCACGTATATTCCGATGCACGCGGTGATTCGTATTGACGAAGTGCAAAAGCAGGGCACGGCCAAGATCGTTGCGCTCGACGGCAAGAGCGAAAACGTGGTGGCCTATCCGTTCCCGCCCGTGGGCGGCGCCCCGCACAAGGGCTAGGTCAGGCCGTTCATGAACGACGTTTATTTCACCACCTTCGCGCATATCCTGGCGGCGCTCGTCGCAGGAGGGCTCATCGGCCTCGAGCGCAGTTACCAGGGCCGCCCGGCGGGGTTTCGCACGCATGCGCTCGTGTGCATGGCCTCGAGCCTGCTCATGCAGCTCACGGTGTATCAGGTGCAGCTCCTGCCTGGTATCCCGGTCGAGTTGCTGCGCATCGACCCCACGCGCATGGCTCAAGGCATCATGACCGGCATCGGTTTCCTCGGCGCTGGCGTGATTATGAAAGATCACCTGAATATCCGCGGTCTGACTACGGCCGCTTCGATCTGGATGACGGCGTCCATCGGCATCCTGATCGGCATCGGTTTTTACGCTGCCGCCATTTTCGGCACCGCGCTCACGCTCGGGGCGTTGTCACTGTTCCGCTGGCTCGAGGCGGTGATGCCGACGCAACACTACGCCCGGCTTGAGGTACGCTCCCGCGTCTCGAACCGCTTGTCGCTTGAGGAACTTCAGGACCTGATTGCGCGCCATCACTGCAGCGCGGTCAACCCCGGTTATGCGCTTGAGGGAGGCGGCAGGTTTTTCCGTTACGAACTGACCGTGCGCACGCGCGATCGCTCGAACTTCCGCCGGCTCGCTGAGGCGCTCACAGCGCTCAAAAAGGGCTCGGAGTTCCAGATCCGTCCGGCCAGCGAGTAGGCAACGCTTGACTGCGCCGCCGCGCGGCGAGAAGCTCATGCTATCCGCGGGTCGCCATGCGCGACTCGCAGGTCAAGGAGGTGTGGCCATGCGCTTGCATCGAATACTGTTAGCGCTCGTTATCTTCGGTCTGGGCTTCGCCCTCGTCGCACTCGCCGAGAATGTTTACAAGTGCACGGACAAGGACGGCGGAGTTGTCTACCAGAAGGAGCGTTGCGGGGATGCGCGTCAGGCCGAGGAGAAGCGCATTGATCCTGACAAGAACGTAATCCCGTGGGTAGCGCCGCCACCGTCATCATCGAGCGCCGGCTCCGCGCCGAGCACGTCAATGCCGTCCAACGGTGTTCCTGCGCCAAACAGCGAGGTTCGCAGGCGCAGAGGCGGATATTAGATTTTGCGGAAACCGCTCGCGCTCAGTCAGCCTTTCGGCTGTTGTAACGCCTTCACGTCCTCCAGCACTTGCCGGCTGTGTTCCTCGGGTTTCACGTCGCGGTAGATGCGCGCGATTTTGCCATCGGGGCCAATGATAAAGGTGTGGCGCTTGGTGAATTTGATCGGACCGAGCGACCACAGCGTATCGTACGCCTTCGCCACCACGCCGCCCTCGTCCGCGAGCAGCGGAAACGGCAGACTGTATTTGGTCGCGAACCGTGCGTGGCTTTCCGTGTTATCCACGCTCACGCCGAGAATCTGCACACCGAGCGCGCGCAGTTTCGGCAGATCGTCGCGGAAGTTACACGCCTCTTTCGTGCAGCCCGGAGTGTCGTCCTTAGGGTAGAAGTAGAGCACCACCCAACGTCCGCGATAATCCTCCAGGCGGTGTGTCTTTCCGCCCTGGTCTTGGAGCGCGAACGCCGGTGCGTCCACCCCCACGGCAAGTTCCGCGGCATGGGCCGTTGCCAACACAAACACCGTGAGCAGGCTGGACAGATTCGCCAACAAGGTCGTGTTCCACTCGTTCATGTTTCGCTCCTTTGCGCCCGGTATGGAGAGCGCTTCTACCTGGATTGTTCCGGTTGAGCAGCCCCAGTGGGGTTGACCGCCGGCGTGGCAGTGTCGTTCATGGCCGGCCGCGCGCCCGTGTCGTTGGGAACTCCGTTGGGAGTTACCGCGGTTTCGGTATTGGCAGAGAGAAGCCGACCGACGGTGACGAATTCGAAGCCGCGGGCGCGAAGTTTGGCTATGATCTCGGGCAGTGCTTCGGCGGTGTGCCAGCCCCGGTTGTTGATATGCATGACCACGATTGATCCGCTTTTCGACATCGTGCCGACGTACTCGATCAGTTTTTCCCTGGTCGCTTTTTTGTTGGAGTCACCGGCGGGCAGGTCGAACTGCACGGTGGTCAAGCCGGCCTGGGCCACGAGCCGCACGAGGCGCGCGTTAATCTCCCCGTAGGGGGCGCGAAACAGTGACGCTTGGCGGCCGGTGAGCGAATACATCGTGTCTTGGGTCCACTTGAGTTCCTGGCGCACACGCTCATCCGACACCTTGGTCATGTGCGGATGCAGGAAGCTGTGGTTGCCGAGTTCGAACTGGGGCAGGGACGCGAGAGTGCGCGTCTGCTCGGGGTGGTCCTGCATCCACTTGCCGCCAAGAAAAATCGTCGCCGGCACGTTCAATTCAATGAGTATTTCCGTGATGCGTTGGTCGTAATAGCTCTGTGTCTTGAGCGAACAGGCGTCGAAGGTGAGAGCGATGCGCTTAACGTCGCGCGGACCGTGGACGATCACTATGGGCGATACTGGAGTGAGCGCAGGTGTCGCGATGGCCGGAATATCGGGTGGCGCGATCGATGGGCCGATATCCAGCTCCGGAATATCCTCCAGCGGAATCGCGCAACCGGCGAGCAGAGACAGCAGCAGCGCGCCGGCCAAAAGATTCGTGCGCCGAAGCACAATATCCGTGACAGAGGAGATTCGCATTTATTTCTTTGACCGCTGTATCCGGTTATTGTTTAACATAGCCGCCTCAATGTTGTCATTATCTGGACCATAAGGAAGTGTATGTAACTGCACGTATCCCCGTTGTAGCGCTGATTGTTCTTGTCACACTCTTGCTCGGTGCCCGCGAGAGGCCGACCCCGCCGGGCACCGTGCCGGTTGTCGATAGCGCCACTTCCGCCGACGGCATACCGATCAAGTACGAAACGGTTGGCCAGGGCGATGTGGCCCTGGTGTTCGTCCATTGTTGGACCTGCAATCGCGGATTCTGGGATGCGCAGGCGACATATTTCGCGCCGCGCTATCCGAGAGCTATTCACGTGGTACGAACCTGAATCGGAAGACGCGTTTCAACGCGTGGGCCGCCGGTTGCGCAACATCAACGCCGATCCCAAGGGCGAGACCAAGCGACTGCATGACGGTGTCGTCCTAATTCCAGGTGTGGGACACTTCGCGTCGCAGGAAAAGCCGGCCGAGTTCAATCAGGCGCTTGCGGCCATCGTCAAGCAGTTTACGGAAGATGCAGCGAAGAAGTGACGGCGGTTTGTAGTATCGAGGGAACGAAGAAAAAAATTGCCGCGAGCGAAACGGCGCGCATAATGCTAAGGATGGCAATGCAATACCTTAGCTAGTTAGCGGCGCTTTTTGGGTGCGATATCGGTCTGCAGTAGCTCGGCGTAATGGCGGCAGGCATCGCTGAAAGTGAAAATACCCGTGAGATGGCCCTTGCGCGCGACCAGGACAACGTCGCGCTGCGTATTAGCCATGTGCACGAGCACATCGGCCAGCGGCGCCTCCGGCTCGACTACGTAGACATCGCGCGAACACACGTCGGCGACACGCACGGCGCTTGTGTGCGAAAAATCGCGTCCCTGCGCTTGCGCACGGTCCAGATCGCGGTCAGTGACCACACCGAAGATGCTTTCGCCATCGCGCACCGCCAAGTGATGAATGCCGAGTTGGTTCAGCATCATCGAGGCACTGGTGGCGTGTGCATCCGCCTCGATGGAGAACGGATGCCGGGACATGACCGCTTCAATCGTACCGTGTTGCGCCATAGACCCCTTTCCTTAGGAACTTCTCGGTCCAAGTTTATCGCAGGTCGGCGTCGTGTACGACTCCCGCCGCGGGTGGTCGCGCCCCCGCCGGCCGACTACACTATGCCGTTTCAGTGCCGCGGGTATCGGTGCCGCGGCGTTTCAGCCGCACACGAAGACCGTCAATGCTATATGAAGAAATACCTTGTCATCTCCGCTGTGGGGCACGACCGCTCCGGTATCGTCAACGACCTCTCGAAGGCCGTCCTGGATTGCGGCGGCAACGTCGAAGACAGCCGCATGAGCGTTTTGGGTGGGGAATTTGCGCTCATCATGCTGGTTTCCGGCCACTGGAGCGCCATCGCCAAGCTTGAACATCAGCTTCCAGCGGCGGGAAAACGACTCGATCTCACCGTGGCGGTCCAACATACCGAGCCACGCGCGGTACGCGCGAACATGGTGCCGTATATGGTGGATGTGATCGCGATGGATCACGCTGGGATTGTGCATGACGTCGCCGAGTTTTTCGCCGCGCGCAACATCAATATTGAGGAGATGGCTACCTGGACCTACCCGGCGGCGCACACCGGCACGACCATGTTTTCGATGAACATGACAGTCAGTATTCCTTCGGATTTAAATATCGGGCGATTGCGACAGGTATTCACCGAGTTCTGCGACTCGCTCAACCTCGACGCCACCCTCGAGCCGGCGCGTCACTGAAAACTCGGTTTTGGATTCTACGCTGAAAACCAAAATTTTTAGCAACCTGCCAAGGAGCTCCGAATATAAGTAGAGTTTCGTCGCTCCGGCGCAAGCCGGAGTCCAGTAAGTGATTGAATTGACACAACGGCGGAATCGGCGGTTTCTTGGGGCGTAGGTCCGTATTTGACGCTACGCGGCTTGCTTGTCGAAGACGAGCGATGCTGCGTAAGCGGTAAGTTGCGG
>JBGPGJ010000158.1:0-5210 GCA_041483795.1 Sulfurifustaceae bacterium | reverse complement strand
GTGAGTTGCAGCGCCATGAGGAAGTCCGAGGCGGTACGCACCCCGCGCGCCAGCCCATTGGGCAGATCGAGCACGGTCGGGCGCCCCGCGCCCATGGCGAGCGCCACGTGATCGAAACCGAGGGCGAAAGCCTCCTCCAGAGGGACGGTGCCGCCGAAGCGTACCCCTCCGATCAGCGAGAATCGGTTGCGCCGCTCCAGAAGCAGACGGATGAGCTTCAAGAAATTCTTGTCCCAGCGCACGGTAATGCCGTACTCCGCGACGCCGCCGAAGCCGGCCATGGAGCGTTCGTCGAGGCGCTCGTACAACTGTTCCACGTCGCGAATCGGAGCGAAGGAAACGTGTTTGCCGGTGCCGTTTACGCCGGACACCTCCGCGGGCAGTGGCTCGATCTTGAGGCCATCAATGCCGACGACGCTATGACCGTCGTTCATCAGGTGATGCGCAAGCGTGAAACCGGCCGGCCCCATGCCCACGATGAGCACGCGGCGGCCGCTCGCGGGGAGCGGGTAGGGTCGCCGCAGGTTGAGCGGGTTCCAACGGGTGAGCAGGCCGTAGATTTCGAATCCCCAGGGCAGCTCTAATACGTCTCTGAGCGTGCGCGTCTCCGCTTGCGGGATATTCACCGGTTCCTGCTTCTGGTAAATGCACGACTTCATGCAGTCGTTGCAGATGCGGTGACCGGTCGCCGCGCACAGCGGATTATCCACGGCGATCATGGCGAGCGCGCCCACGGCCACGCCTTCGGACTTTAGCTTGTGAAATTCGGAGATTCGTTCCTCCAGCGGGCAGCCTGCCAAGGTCACGCCGAACGGGCTCTTCTTGAACGCGCCGGACTTCTCGCGCAGGCCGTGAGAGCAGGAGTCGCGTCCCTGCTCATGGCACAAGATGCAATAGTTTGTTTGATCGAGCGCGCCGACAAGGTCCGTGCCGGGGTCGGTGAGCGCAAAGCCTTCGCGGCGGCGTAGGTGGTGCAATCGGTAGGTAACAATATTCTGCGTACGTTCTTCAACGAGCGGTACTAGGTGTAGCGGGTCGAGTTTGGCCGGTGCCTTGAAAAGCACGCCCCGCTTGTGGCACTGCTTACCTGCGGGTGTCAGCACCGCCCAGGCGGCGTAGTGCAGGGCGAGCTGCAGTTGCCGCTCGTGCGCGGCCTCGTCCTTGAGCCAGTCAGTAACGTGACGCGCGAAGGTCAGTTCGGAAAACGCCTCGCCGAATTCCTGCGCGAGTTGTGTCGCGAGGCTCGGCCCGTCTACCGCGGCCGCCTGTTCCAGGCTCACCTTGTTCATGGCACGGCGCTGCACGAACAACCGTTTGCAGCTATAGAGCGGGGCGAGCTCGTGATGGCGCGCGGCAAGTGCTTCGACCTCCTTTTCGATGCCGAAGAGCCGGGCGATGAAGTCTTCGAGATGGGGCGCGAGCGCAATCAATAGCTCGGACTCGCTCTTGCGGTCCAGACTCGATGGCGTGGTCCGGGTGTCAATCAGTCGCATCGCGAGCGACGGGTCGATTTCTCGGAGCCACTCGATGAAACGGGCGTCGAGTCGAGGCAAGCGCTCAGCGAAGTATAGGTCTCGAAAATCGAAACCGAAAGCAAGAGATGTCATGAGAGACGAATCGGGTTGATACGAATCACCGAGTTGCTTTGTCGGTGACGGGCTGGTTCTAGTCACAGGTTGGTTCCAATATTATAAACGCACTGACCTTACAGCGCGTGCCTTGCTATCTGTAGGCGCGTCGCGCGCATGTCGTCGCCACGGACCTCCTTGAGTGCGTAACCGATGAACGCCGCGGAGACCTGCTTGCGCCAATAGACTTCGAGGTCGGTATTGTCCAACGGTTTGGCGCGCGAAGCCGCCATCGCCGCCGCTTCCTCGATCACCTCGGCGGTGAGCTTCTTGCCCTTGAGAAATTCGCCCGCCTTGGTCGGCAGCGGGCGCGAGGAGACCGCACCGAGGACGAGACGCGCGTCTTCCACCGTGCCGTCCGGCGCGAGCTTGACCGCCGCCGCCACACCGAGCACCGGAAAGTCGAAGGCACCGCGCCGGCGCAGTTTCCAGTAGGCGCTCTTCCAGCCCGGCATCACCGGCAATGTTACTTCGGTCAGGATCTCGTCAGCTTTGCGCGTAAGGTACTCGATGCCGTCGTTGTGGTAGAGATCGGAGAGCATCACTTCGCGTTCACCGCGGCTCGAGACCAGGCGCACCTTGGCGCCGAGCGCGATCAGCGCCGGCGCGGTGTCGGTGGAAGACACGGCCACGCAACGCTTGCTGGCGGTGGCGACCCAGCAGATGTCTCCGTCTTTTTTCATGCAGAAATCAATCGCCTTGCGCCACTCGTAGTTCTGGTTGTAATAGGTGCAGCGCGTGTCGAGGCATAGGTTGCCGCCGAGCGTACCCATGTTGCGCAGGTGCACCGTGGCGACCTGCGCCGCCGCCTGATACAGCGCGGTGTACATTGCGCGTACGGCCTGCGCGTTCACGACTTCAGTCAGCGTCAAGCCGGCACCAAGCGTCAGACCGGCGCCGTTGGCGACCTTCTTCAGTTCGTCCACGTGACGCAGCGACACGAGTGTCGAGGGCGTCTGGTGACGACGCTTCATGTTGGGCACCAGGTCGGTGCCACCGGCGATGAGCATCGCATTCGGGCCCTCACCGGACAGAATGCGCGCCGCCTCCGCGATTGAGCGCGGCGCGTGATAGCTAAACCAAGGTAGTCGCATCATGACGTGGCCACCGCCTTTTTCTTCCCCGGTTCTTTCACGGAATTGCCGTCACCGCCCTCCCAGGGCGGGGGCACGAGTATGGGCTCGGGGTAGGGCACGTTTGGAAAATACTCGGGCCCGACGCGCGGGTTCTTACCTTGGGCCTTGAGTTCGAGCGCCTTCAACACCTTGTCGGGAGTAATCGGCAGCTCGTCAATGCGCACGCCGACCGCATCGAATACGGCGTTCGCGAGCGCCGGCATCACCGGCAGCAGCGGTCCTTGCCCCGCTTCCTTGGCGCCGAAGGGGCAGTTCGGGTCGGGGTCCTCGACCAAGACCGTTTCCATTTCGGGCATGTCGAGCGAGGTGATGCTCTTGTATTCGAGCAGCGATGGAAACTTGTGTACCAGCGCATTGGAGAGCTTCGCGGGTAAACGGCGGAAAACCTGCTCCTCCATCAAGGCCTCGCCCAGGCCCATATAAACGCTTCCTTCGACTTGGCCGCGCGCGAGCACCGGATTGATCGTGCGGCCGATATCATGCGCGGTCCAAATCTTCGGTACGGTGATCCAGCCGGTGGCCTGGTCCACCTCGACGGCGACCACACAGGCGGTGTACGAATACGCCGGCGATGGGCCGACGCCGGCGCCCTTGTAGCGTCCTGGGGACTTTGGCGGCGAGTAGGAACCCACGGAGCCGAGCGTGCCGTATTTGGCCTCGGCGAACTCCACAGCCTCGCGGAACGCGATGCCCTTGTTCGGATCGTCGGCCAGGAACGCGCGACCCTGCGAGAAGACGACGCGCTCGGACGAGACCTCGAGTTGTTCGGCGACCGCCTCCGCGAGCTGCTCACGCAGGTGCTCGGCGGCCTGAATCGCCGCGTTGCCCATCATCACCGTAACGCGGCTTGAATATGAGCCGAGGTCAACGGGAGTCATGCCAGTGTCGCCGGTCACGCAGCGTACGTCGTAGGGATCAATGCCGAGGACCTCGGCGACGATTGCTGCAAGGACGTCGTCGGAGCCCTGTCCGATTTCGGTCGCGCCGCAGAAGACGGTGACTTGGCCGCTGCGGTCGAGCAGCAGTTGCACGCCCGTTTGCGGCATCTTGTTAAAATAGATCGGCAGACCCGCGCCGCACATGTACGCGCTGCAAGCGATACCGACGCCGCGCCCCACGGGCAGCTTGCCATGCTTGTCCTTCCAGCCGGAAATTTTCACCACTTGGCGGATGCATTCGGCGAGCCCGATCGAGCCGATCTTGAGCCAGTTGGCGGTGAGCGAATTCGGTTTCGCCACCATGTTCAACCGCAGTTGCGCCGGGTCCATGCCTAGTTTTTCGGCGATCTTGTCGAGCTGCACTTCCTGGCCGAAGCGCGGCTGCGGCGTGCCGTGGCCGCGCTTGGGTCCGCACGGCGGTTTATTGGTGAAGGTTCGGCAGGCCTCAAATTTGAAGCGCGGCAGTTCGTAGGTCACGGGCTGAAGCACGCCGGTATAAAAGGTGCTCGCCGCGCCGTAGGAGCCATAGCCGCCACCATCGAGCAGCGTCTGCAAGTGCATGCCAGTGATCTTGCCGTCCTGGTTCACGCCGGTTCGGAACTTCATCAACACCGGATGCCGGCCGCGGTGCATGTAGAACACCTCTTCGCGCGTGAGGCAAATCTTCACCGGCCGGCCGAGCAGGAGCGCGGCCTTGGAAATCACGACCTCGTGGTTACAGATGTCGGTCTTGCCGCCAAAGCCGCCGCCGTTCGGGCAGGCGATCACGCGGATATGCGCGGGCGGCATGTTCAACGCGCGCCCAAGCGCGCGGTGCACGTAGTGCGGCACCTGTGTGCTTGACCAGAGCGTGAGCTTGCCCTCGCCATCCACCGCGGCGACCGCGGCGTGTTGCTCGATCGGCAGGTGCGTGTTGCCTTCGAAGAAGAAGAGGTCCTCGAACACGTGGTCGGATTTTGCCAGCGCTTCCTCTACGTTGCCGAATTCATAGGCCTGGTTGCGGTGGATATTGCCCTGGTCGGTGTAATCGTGGATGCGGGTCTCGGGGTGTGCGAGCGCTTCTTCGGGTGACGCGATTGTCGGCAGCGGCGTGTACTTCACCTCGATGAGCTCGACGGCCTCCGCGGCGGTCTGCTCGTCTCTCGCAATCACCGCCGCCACCGGGTCGCCCACGTAGCGCACCCGTTGGCGCGCGAGCGGGTATTCATCCTGCGAAACCGGCAGGATGCCGAAGGTGATCGGGAAGTCCTCGCCGGTGAGCACCAAATACACGCCGGGATGTTGCGCGGCACGCGCGTTGTTGATCGAAACGATCGCCGCATGCGGGTGCGGCGAGCGCAGCAGTTTCGTATGCAGCATGCGCGGCAACACGATGTCGTCCGCAAAACGTGTCTGCCCGGTGACCTTGGCGCGACCGTCCACGCGCCGGCGCGGTTTGCCGATGACGTCGAAGTGTTTTTTCGTGTTCATGGCTTGGCTCCGGCGGCGCGCCGGGAGGAGACGTCCTT
>JBGPGJ010000157.1:0-5215 GCA_041483795.1 Sulfurifustaceae bacterium | reverse complement strand
CGTAGCGCGTCAGATCGTACTACTCGGCGGTCAGCCGACATGGCGCCAGGGTGTCACCACGGACAATGGCAATGTGATTCTCGATGTGCACAATTTAACTATCCTCAATCCCGTCGAGCTTGAGGGAAAACTCAACCAGATCGCTGGCGTCGTGAGCAATGGCCTGTTCGCGCGCCGGCCGGCGGATGTGTTGCTCGTGGCGAACGATCGGGGCGTGCGTTCTATTGCTTAAAAAGCGGCCGCGGAATCAGTTACTCACGCGGCTGATCTGGATGTTGAGCTTCTTGATGCGGTGCCACAGGCTGCGCTCGGAAACACCGAGCTAGCGCGCAGCGTGCGCTAGTACGCCGTTGCAGTCCGCGAGGGCCTGCAGGATGGCGCGTCGTTCGACGTCGGCCAGCCAATCGTCGAGGTTATGCCCCGTAATGCCCTCGGGCGTCGCTGTGGCAGACTCCGCCGGCCCAACCGCCCCTGCGTGCAGCATGGACGGCATGTCGGACACGTCAATCTGTTCGCCGCGGCAGGAAAGCAGTGCGCGCTCCACCGTGTTACGCAGCTCGCGAATGTTACCGGGCCAGGCATGATGCTCGAGTGCCTCAAGCGCCGCGGGCGAAAATCCGCGCACCGGTTTGTCGATCTCGATCGCGAGTTCCTTGAGAAAGCTTTGCGCGAGGAACGGAATGTCCTCGCGCCGCTCGCGCAGCGGCGGCACGTGGATGTTGTACACATCAAGTCGATAAAAAAGATCCTCGCGGAATTTTCCTTGGCGTATGAGGTCCTTCAGGTCGCGGTTCGAGGCAGCGATGAAGCGCACGTCCACCGCCTTGACCTCATCCGACCCGACCGGCGAGAACTCGCGCTCTTGCAGCACGCGCAACAGCTTCGATTGCAACCCCGGATCGAGGTCGCCGATTTCGTCGAGAAATAGCGTGCCGCCGTGCGCCTGCTCGAGCCGGCCGGAGCGGTTCTGCGTTGCACCGGTGAAAGCACCCTTTACGTAACCGAATAACTCGCTTTCCATCAAATCGCGCGGTATCGCCGAGCAGTTGATCGCCACCCACGGACCCTTGGCGCGCGGTGACAGCTCGTGCAAGGTGCGCGCAACGAGTTCCTTGCCGGTGCCGGATTCGCCGGCAATGAGGACGTTGGTCTTATACGGCGCCACACGCTGAATCTCCTCGAGCAGCCGCTTGGCTGACGCGCTTTCCCCGACCAGCCGCCGGTTCGATTGCGTACGCGATACCGCGGCCTTCAGTTGCTCGTTTTCGCGCAAAATGTCGCGCAGTTTGATCGCGTTGTGCACCGAGATTTCAAGCTGCGCCGGCTCAAACGGCTTGACCAGGTAATCCGCCGCGCCGTCTTGAATGCTCTTCACCGCCGAGCCGATCGTCCCATGCGCTGTAACGACAATCACCGGCACGTCCGGGCGCTGCCGGCGGAAGCGCACGATGAACTCTTTGCCGCCCATGCCGGGCATTTTGAGATCGGTAAGCACGACGTCGAGTTCCGGCCGTTGTACGTGCTCAAGCGCCTCCTCGCCGCTGTCAGCGAGGATCACTTCATGGCCCGCACCCTCGAGAATCATACGCATCACGGCCTGCATGTTCTGCTCGTCGTCAACCACGAGTACCGTACGTTTCATGGTGTGCCCGTTTCATGAACAGGAAATTCCATAGCGAACCGCGCGCCGTGGCGCTTGCGCGCAAGCGCCTCGAGTCGTCCGCCATTGGCCTCGGTGAGCGTGTAGGAAATCGTCAGTCCGAGTCCGGTGCCCTGTTCCTTGGTGGTGAAGAACGGTTCAAACAACCGCGGCATGATTTCGGCCGGTATACCCGGACCGCTGTCCTCGAGGATGAGTCGCACTTGACCGTACTCCACGCTCGTGGTCAGCCAAAGCTCGCCGCCATTTCTGTTCATCGCCTCGAGGGCATTGGTATAAAGATTGGTCCATGCCTGCTGCAACAATCCGGCATCAGCTTGAATATGTGCTTCGTCATGATCGTAGGCGCGGTGCACGCGCACGTTGTTGCGGCCGGCGAGTGCGAGTGCGAGTGCGCGTTCCATCGGCTCGACCGGATCAATCGGTTCGAACGTCGGCTGGCGATGGCGCGAGAGCTGCAGGAAGTCCTGCACCAGCGAGGAGACGCGTATGCTCTCTTCGCGTATCATGCGGATCAGCTCGGCGCGCTTTTTCGGATCGTCTTCGGTCTTTTCCAGCAGCGCCGCCGAGGTGTTGATGACGCCGAGCGGGTTGCGAATCTCATGCGCCAGCGCGGCCGAGACCTCGCCCATGGCCGAGAGCTTGTCCTTGCGGAAGCGCTGCACTTGCTCGTCGCGCGCCTCGCGCAGGCGCGCCGCCATGGCGTTAAACGCCTTGGCGAGATCGCCCAACTCGTCGTTGGAACTGATCGGTATCGTGGCATTGAAGTTCTGACCGGCGAGCTGCATTACACCGTTGCGCAGGTACTCAAGTGGGCGCACCACGAGGCGCGACAAGAACAAGCCCATAAGACCGCCGATGACCACCCCAAGCAGCGCGATCCAACCGAAGAGCGTCACACGGCTCGTGAGCACCTCCTGGACACCGCGGCGCTCGAGACCGCTGAACATGATCGCCTCCACGCGTCCGGTCGAATCCACGATCGGCATATACAGGCCGCGGTAATCGCCGTTCTCCGCCTTGACGCTGTAAAGGGGCTTTTTCTCCCTCTCGATTCGCACAAGCGTCGGCGGGGACAGATGCTTCAAGGAGATCGCCTCGCCGGGTTTTGAGAACACGTCGTAGTAATCCTTGCCCTCGCGGTAATAGAGCCGGGTATTGAGACCGGTCAATTGCGTGAGCTCGTCGGTGAAGTCCTGTCCGAGGAGACTGCCGAGGACGAGATAGTAACGCGTCGGGCCGCGGCGCGGCACCGGCGTGATGCCGACCGCCGCGAGCATGCTTTTATTCTTACGTTTGACCTTCAGTACCGCCGCGGTTTGACCTAGTTCCCACAGCGCCTGCATCTCGATCGGCAGCGACGAAAAAATGAGTTTCTGTTCCGGTGTATACACCTGGATCACGTTGATACCCAGCTCCTGCGCGATACGGCGCACGGGCGTGGGAATGGATTCGTCTGGCTGGCGTTCGATCGTCGCGATGTATTTGGGATCGTCAGCAAGCACTCGTCCCAACATCACTGCGTCGTTTTGGTAGGCCTGGAGCCAATTTTGGTTGGCGCGCGCGGCGTCGGTGATCCATTGCTCAAGTCGTTGCTCAAAGCTTTTCGAGACCCACTCCGCCGCCAACCACCCGGCCGCCAACATAGGGACGATCACGATGACCGAGATCACCCACAACACCTTGCGCTGCAACTGGCCGAGTTTCAGAAAACGAGTAAACATGGGCTCCAGAAAAAATAAAAACGCGACATAAAGCTACACAATTTGTAGCCTCCTACACGATACATCGTACAGAACTTGACGAGAATTATATAACTAATTGATTAGTCTTATTATTAAATATGGCACATAGATTGCCATAGTGTAGGGACCGGTTACCAAGTATTTATTAAGGTCTCCGGTTATAACCAGATAACTTTTAATCTTTTTAGGAGCATGCCCATGAAGAAGTCCTTGATAAGTTTGATCGCCCTTATGTTTGTCTTTTCAGTCGGTATCGCCCAGGCTGCGCAGCATGAAAAGCCCAGTGATGCCGTCGTCGCTGCGTGCAAAGGTAAGAAGCCAGGCGATGAAGTCAAGGTGGATGGAAAGACGGTGAAGTGCCCGAAGGCAATGAAGAAGCCGGCCGCCAAAGAGCCCGCGGCCCCCGCGCCCGCGAAGTAAGTATTTCGAGCCGTCACTGGAAAGCGCCCCGCCGGGGCGCTTTCTTTTTGCAACCATTAATCCGCCCCTAACAATAACACTAGTCCCGCGTCCGGCGATGCCACTAAATCCCGTGCGGTCGCTCGCGTCCGATTGCCGTGGGCATACCGTGCGAGCATCGTTACAAAACCTGTAGGTTATTTCGCCGCCGCATGCCGCGCGTGGCCCCGCCCGGCACTCGCGGCGATCCCTCCCGATTCGCTCACCGCACGTGGGCTGTGCGCCATGAGCGCGAGATTTGTGCGCAGCGCAAAAGTCCGCGAGCCTGGTTGGCGTGCCACGCGCGCAATGCATTCCTGCCAGCGCCGGTAAGCAAATACCCGATCGAAACAATTGTCGCGCCGTTCTGGGTCGCCTACGTAGTTGTAGAAATCGAGTTGGCGATTGCTTTCGTGCCCTACAACCTCGCCGGAATGCAGCTGCTCGATCCGACATGAATATGCCTGGCGGCCACTTGTGAATTTTTTGCCAAACGGGCAGCGGCCGCAATGTTTCGGCAACCGCTGCGACGCGGGCCCTCGAATTATCTGAACCGCCCGTGCCGAAACGACTCGAAAAAGGCCAGAAGCGAGGCGCTAAGTAGGCGACGATCCGGTGGATCGTCGCCCCGCCGAGCGGGCTCGCCAGCGGTGAACCGGATATGGCAGACGGTCCAGCGGGTGAGCGGCGGGAACAGGAGCCGCGAACGCCGCGTCGCGGACATCGCGTCTCGACTTCAAGCGAACCGGGATCGCGCAGCGATAAAGGTGTATACGGTGAACGAGCGCACAAGGAGCTGCGCCCTGGATTTGCGTGCGCAGCAGGACCGCGTAGCACGCAAGCGTGCCGCTGGGCATCCGAGCGAAGCGAGATTGCACAGCGCTGGATGGTCTTTTTCAACGTCCCGCTAGCACGGCGCGATCTTTCTCGCGCCGGCCTTTGCTACACTTCTTTCCTGCCATGCTCGAGTTGCATACCATCCGTTGCCCATACTGCGACGAGTCCTTCGAGACTAACGTCGATACTTCTGGCGGAAGTCAGGGGTACATTGAGGACTGCGCCATCTGCTGTCAACCGATCGTGTTCCAGTTAACGACCGACGATGACGGCAACCTGGTGGCGCTCGATACGCGACGCGAAGATGACTGAAGCCAACGATCTCAAACCGTACGCACCCATCGCCTGCGCGCGTTATTCGGAGTATGAGGTTGCCATTCTGCATCGGCGGAAACTGCGGCTACGCTGGCTTGAGGGCAACGTCGTCTACGAGCAAGCCGTGCTGCCACTCGACCTCAAAACCGAACATCACGAGGAATTTCTGATCTGTCGTGACGACGTCGGAACCCCGCATACCATTCGTCTCGACCGAATT
>JBGPGJ010000156.1:0-5215 GCA_041483795.1 Sulfurifustaceae bacterium | reverse complement strand
GGTTCAAGGACTTCGGCATCCCCGTGGGCGGCGTCCTCGTCAACATGGTCATCGACCCAGCCGCCGTCGGCCCGGACGCCGCCGAGTTCGTCAAGAACCGCGTGGCCATGCAGCAGGAGCACATGCGGACGATCTGGCGGGAGTTCGGCGACAGCGTGCGCGCGGTGGTACCGCTGTTCGAGACCGAGGTCCGCGGCGTGCCGATGCTCCAGCGCCTGTGCGATGCCATCTACGCGGCCGACGGCGCGAAGCCCGCGCCCGGTGACGGCGCTGGCCGGCCGCACGAAGTCAAAGCGCGAACGTGATCGTTGCGGGCGCGGCGACGAACCCGCACGCTCGGCCCTCGACCGCCAAGCGCCGCGGACCGATTGCTGTTGTACGTGAACGTGGCGCACCCAGAGACAAATGTAAGTGCCATGAGCAATAGGGTCCAACGCATACCACTCACTCTCCCTAATGCCTAACGAGTCTGTAGAAAAACCCCTCTGCGTCAATACTCTTGAAGCAGAAGCGATCTAAGGCAAAATAAGGCACCGAGGGTTCGGCACGTCGCCACGTGGTCCGCAACCACGCACGAGGAAGGCGCTGGCGCCGTTGGCGCTTAAAATTATTCCCGATCCTCGATTCCACGTTCCTTCCGACAGCTCCAAAAACTGACCAAAAAAAGAGTTTTCCTACAGTGTCGTGTTAAGCGGCGCGAGACACGAACAAAACCCGAAGGCCGCCGTTGTCTCATTGCGTCCGCCTCGAAGACGAAGTTAGGTGCCCACGTCCTGAGAAATCGAAACACAACGAATACCCTGTGGTTCAGATATTCTTATGCATCGTAAATTTCTTGCTGTCATCGTTAAAGTGCTTCAACACTCTATCGAGTAGTCCACCCTCCACGGCAAAAACATCGTCTCCTGATGCGTCTACGTCGTAACCAAGCCACTCCAGTCGGATATCAAAACCACGTTCATTTTTCTTGCGGAAAAACATCGGCCTCATGAATTGATGAAGCCGGGATATTGAAATCACGCCATCGTCGGTGGGGTTGCCATCGGCGTCGGACTGTTGTCTCCGTACGATTCGAGTCATAAGGCTCGACATATCAAACATAGTAACTCCTTAGGGGGGCCAATCTCGCCGACACCTAACAATGAATATACGACCCAGCCACAGGGTATTGGATATACGGTGGGTTGGGAAAACGGAAAATTCGCTCGAAACCAATCCTTCGCATCGGATCGCTCGAAGAACAGTCAGCCGCAATATACTGCACTTCCACTTGCGGGGGTTAACGTCAACGGCAAAAGGAAAGAAACGTTGAGTTCGTTTGTCGGGCGCAAGCATGCGATGTCGGCTTTCGACCCATACCGGACCTTTGTTGGAGATTTTGATCGCGGATGCGTTATCCAAGCAAAGCTTGCCGGCCCCAGCCAGCTATTCAGATCGACTTCTTTGCGCCAGCGGCAATTTCGGCGTCATCCCGGGAAGCAGTAGGCTCCAGGAACGGCGAATACTCCTCGAACCGCCAGCGCAATGGCAGGGCCGCCGGCAGTTGCACCAGCCGCTCGATGTGAAAGCGTACCAGCCGCTGCGCTCCGGCAAATGCCTTAACCTCATCGCCGTCCCAGATAATTTCCCCGCGACCCGATAGATACAGCATGTCGCCGGTCGCGAAATCGGGAAACAGCAGACCGGCGCGAGGATTGAGCACCAAGTTGCCCAGCGTGTTGAAAAGGAAATTACCGACGTAGTCGGGCCACGTGAGTGTGCGTTCGTCATCGATGCGCATGAACCCAGGTTTGCCGCCGCGGTGGGAGACGTCGGCTCCGTGTGAGCGCCGTGGACTCGTCTCGGTGTAATGAGTCGCGATGAAGAATGTGTCCGCGTTTCGGACCAGGGCTACGGTGAGTGAATCGAGTTGTTCCAATACGTGCGGCACCGGTGTCGTCCGATTCTCGTGCTCAATGAGTTCGTAGAGTCGTTTGTTGATGTATTTCGGACAGTTGCCGAAGCTCTGCGCGATCTGCAGCGTGAAGCCACGCGCATCCCCACTGACAATCCGCCCGTTCACGCGGTTGCGCCGGCGCGTGTGGAGTTCGATACCGAGGAGTCCAACGTCGACGCCCACACGCAGCGTATGCGCCAATGGATCGCCGGGCAGGAGACGCGCATCGATGCGCAGCGAGCGCGGGTCCGGCGAGGAGGTGAAACCCGGTGCGCCCGTCAGCATCGACGCCCACGGGTTTCCCGCGGCATCGACGGTACCGATGACAATAAACGGCAGTTGCGCGAAGAATTCTCGATGCTGCTCGGGCATAAAATCGCGGATGATGCGCTCACCGATCGACTCGATTTTCTCGCGTACGCCCACACGCGTTTGGACCTCTCGCTCGCCGCGATGAAACGGTGAGTCGTCGTGCAAGCGTTCGAATGAGGACACTGTGCCGCCCCGGTCACGCCACCAAACCAGCTTTGGTGGCAGCCATCGGCACAAATCCGGTTAGCGCTTCAATACGTGCGAGCCAGGCGCGCAGATTAGGATAGGGCTCGAGCGACACGTTACCCTCTGGCGCGTGTGCAATGTAGCTGTAGCAGGCGAGGTCTCCGATAGTTGGCGTGCCACCGGCAAGAAAACGAGACCCGGTAAGCACCTTCTCGGTTGTAGCAAACAACGAATTGGCGAGGGCGATGACGTCGTCGGCGTTGAGCTTGGCACCAAACACCGTGATGCGCCGAGCGGCGGCGGGACCAAAGGCCACCAGGCCGGCTGCGACCGAGAGCCAGCGTTGCACGGCCGCCGCGCCGACGGGGTCGCACGGCAGCCAGCGGCCATCGTCGTACTTGCTGGCCAAATACACCAGGATCGCGTTCGAGTCGGCTACGATGACGCCGTTGTCGTCGATGACCGGCACCTGACCGAAGCAATTCATTTTGAGAAACGCCTCGGTCTTGTGCGCTTTCGCTCGCAGGTCCACGTCGATCAACTTGTACGGAAGGCCGAGCAACGAGAGGAACAGCTCGGCGCGGTGCGAGTGACCGGACAGGTGGAAGCGGTAAAGCTTGATCGGGCGCGCGGGGCGCGTGAGCGGCGCGTTGGGTGTTGTCATCAAGAGCTCCGTGAATAACGAGTTAGCCGGTACCACCCATTCTGGTCGGTACCGTCGGATTGATAAATATGGCGTATTGTATTTGACTACTCCAATAATCGGCGTAATGATGCAGCCATGGATAAACTTCGTTCAATGCACACGTTCGTCCGGATCGTCGGCGAGGGCAGTCTCACCGCGGCCGCGAATGCGCTGCACTCCTCCTTGCCGGCGGTAGTCAGAACGCTGGCGGCGCTGGAAGAATACCTGCACGTACGGCTGCTCAACCGCACGACGCGGCGGATATCGCTGACCGAGGAAGGACGGGTCTACCTAGAGCGTTGCCGCAGCATCCTGGCGGAAGTGGACGAGGCCGAAGCGGCGCTCACAACGCGCCAAGTCGAACCGCGCGGAACACTCACGATCACGGCACCGGTTCTTTTTGGCCAGATTTATGTCGCGCCGGCGGTGACGCGCTTCGTACAGCGCTACGACAAAGTGCGCTGTAAACTGGTGTTCGCCGACCACATCGTCAACTTGCTCGAAAAAAACATTGACGTGGGTATCCGCATCGGCCATCTCGACGATTCCTCGCTGGTGGCGCAGCAGGTGTCTACGATTCGGCGCGTCGTGGTCGCGAGCCCATCGTATCTCCGTCAGCACGGCGTGCCAAAACACCCAAAGGAGCTGACGCGCGCCAACTGCATTTGCTTTCCCGGGGCGTCGGGACCGCCGTGGGCGTTCCGCGACGGGTCGCGCGAGTTTACCGTGCCGGTATCGGGTAACCTCGAATTCAACCAAGCCGCCGCAGCTGCCGAGGCCTGCGCTGAGGGACTGGGTTTCGGTCGATTCATCGCCTATCAGGTGATGCCATATATCGCGCAAAAGCGCTTGCGCATCGTGCTCGAGCAATTCGAAGTGCCGCCGCTGCCGCTCAGTATCGTCTACCCGCACGCGCGCCTGTTGCCATCGCGAACACGCGTGTTTGTGGCGTGGATGAAAAAAGAGTTGAAGGCCATCCGAGGGATGACCACATGATTGTGAAACTGCCTGTACCCGAGTGACCCCCTTCGACCCATTGCGGACATTCGTAAGTTGCGCAAACCGTGGTACGTCCCTGAGGTTTCCCCGCAAATAGCCACGGAATACCGGCACGGAATACCGGGGTCAGACTGAGCTACCCCTGATTCTCCGGACACCTTTGAAGGTAGACAATACCGAAGGAGGTGTCGATTGGAAACAAGACTAAAGAAGCTCAACCCCGAACGCCAGCGCGCTCGTTTCACCAAGGAGTTCAAACTCGAAGCCGTGCGACTGCTGGAGCTTGGTCAGAAGCCAGCCGCGCAGTTGGCCGTAGAGCTTGGGATCAATCGCAACCAGCTCTACAAGTGGCAGGAGCAACTGAAGGGTAAAGGCGCCGAGAGTGCCTTTCGCGGCCCCGGGCGCTTGCCGTTGGATCAGCAAAGCGAGGTCGAACGGCTGAAGCGCGAGCTTAAGCGGGTCTCCGAGGAGCGCGACATTTTAAAAAAGGCAGCGGCGTACTTCGCGAAGGAACTGCCGTGAAGTACGACTTCATTCGTTCTCACCGCCAGCCGTTCACCATCGCTGCCATGTGCCGGGTGTTTAACGTCTCCCCGAGCGGCTTCTACGAGTGGCGCGCCCGCACCCCGAGCGCGCGGGCGCAGGCCAACGCCGCATTGCTCGGCGAAATTCGACGTGTGCACCGCGAGCATCACGAGAACTACGGGGCCATCAAAACCTGGGCACGCTGACACAACGTGGGATTGCCTGTGGCAGGCATCGCGTCGTACGCCTGAGAAAAGCGGCGGGAATCGAAGCCAAGCGCACGCGTCGTTTCCGGGTCATGACCGAGCATCACCACACGGCCGTGGCCGCACCCGATCTGTTGCGGCGTCGCTTTACGGCGCCGGCGCCCAACCTCGTCTGGGTCGGTGATATGACCTTTATCCGCACGCGCCAGGGTTGGCTGCACCTCGCCGTGTTGCTCGATTTGTTCTCGCGGCGCGTGGTGGGCTGGGCGATGGACGCACAGCCCCGTCAGGAATTGACGCATACGGCGCTGATGATGGCGCTTGCCCATCGCCGACCCCCAAAGGGCCTGATTCACCACACTGATC
>JBGPGJ010000155.1:0-5257 GCA_041483795.1 Sulfurifustaceae bacterium | reverse complement strand
GTCGGGCTGTGGCAAGACGACGACGCTCCGTCTTATCGCGGGTTATATCAAGCCCGATGAAGGCACGATCCACGTCGGCGACCGCCTCTTATCGTCGAAAGACGAAGTGGTGCCGCCGGAGCGCCGCGGCATGGGCATGGTGTTTCAGAATTACGCCGTGTGGCCGCACAAGACGGTGTTCGAAAACGTCGTTTTCGGCTTACGCATCCGAAAAGTTCCAGCAACCGAAGCGCGGGATCGGGTGGACAAAGCGCTTCATCTCGTCAATCTCACGGGGCTCGCGGCGCGCTATCCGAACGAGTTGAGCGGCGGGCAACAGCAGCGCGTGGCGCTCGCCCGCAGCCTCGTCGTCGAGCCGGATATTCTTCTCCTTGACGAGCCGTTGAGCAATCTCGACGCCAAGCTGCGCGAGCGCATGCGCGGCGAGCTCAAGCAATTGCAGCGGCGAACCGGCATCACGTTCGTCTATGTGACCCACGACCAAGCAGAGGCGCTCGCGCTCTCCGACCAGATCGCCGTCATCCACGGCGGTCGCCTGCAGCAGGTCGGCACGCCCCATGAGGTGTATTGCAAGCCGGCGAACAAGACCGTGGCCGACTTCATGGGGCTGGTGAACGTTTTTCCGGCCAAAGTGCATTCGACCGCGAGTGGCGGCGCGGTGGTGCTCGACGGTGGAGCGATTCTCGAAGTGACCCTGCCTTCCGGCTGCACGATCGGTGAAGAGGTGGACGTGACCGTTCGGCCCGAGAACATCCGTCTCTTACCGCCTACTGAAACCGGCAGCGGGATTGCCCGAGCCACGTTGACGGAGCAAACGTTCCTCGGCAATATCCACGAGTACTATGCCACGCTGGCGTCCGGCCTGACGTTGCGCGTGCAAACGCATCCGACACAGCGTTTTGCGATTGGCGATGCGGTTGGTGTCGCCATTGACGCCGCCCAATGCAGCATTTTCCGCCGCACCGAACCGGTCACCGCGGCAGATTGAAGTCGATAGATATAAGGAGAAGCGTAATGACCAAGACCCCATCGTCCGGTCCCGTCGAAGGACGCGAGCACTGGACGAAGAAGGGCGACATTAAATTGTTCCTGTGGGAGAAGTTCGTGGGCAAGCCCACGGGCGACAAAGCGGGAACCGTTCTGTTCGTGCACGGATCGAGCATGGCGTCGCAGCCCACCTTCGACCTTCAGGTTCCTGGGCGGCCGGATTCTTCGGTCATGGACTGGTTCGCCAAACGCAATTTCGATACTTGGTGCGTGCATATGGAAGGCTACGGCCGCTCTGACAAAAATCGCGACATCAACTTCGATATCGCCAACGGCGCCGACGATCTCGCGGCGGCGTCCGATTACATTCTCAAGACGCGCAACTCCGATCAGTTGCTGATCTATGGGATCTCGTCGGGTGCCTTGCGCGCGGCACTGTTCGCCGGGCGCCATCCCGACCGCGTCAAGCGTCTGGCGCTCGACGCCTTCGTCTGGACCGGGGAAGGCAGCCCGACCCTGGCCGAACGCCGTAAAAAACTCCCCGAGTATCAGGCGCGCAACCGCCGCCCCATCGACCGGGCATTCGTGCGCAGTATTTTCACCCGCGATCATCCGGGTACCGCCGAGGACAAGGTGGTCGAAGCCTTCGCCGACGCTATCCTGGCGCTCGACAGCTCGATGCCGACGGGGACCTATGTGGACATGTGCTCGAAGCTTCCGGTGGTGAACCCGGAGCAGATCACCATGCCGACCATCCTCCTGCGCGGCGAGTACGACGGCATCGCGGGCTTCGACGATCTCATCAAGTTCTTCATCAAGCTGCCGAATGCCGACAAGCAGTTCACGGTGATGCCGGGCATCTCCCACGCCTCGTTCCAGCAGAAGAATTACTTGCTCGTTTACCATATCCTGCTCGCGTTTTTCACACAGCCGGAGCCGGTCTATCGCGCTCACTAAATCAACGGATGGAGACAACAATGACAACGAGTAAAAAAGTACGTCTGGGATTCGTTCCCGCGGCGATTGCCGCGCTCTCGCTCGCCTGGGTCGGATCGGCCTCGTACGCCGCCGATCCTGATATGGCCGCCGCCAAGAAGGAAGGCAAGGTGGTCTGGTACACCTCGACGCCGATCGCGACCGCGCAAAAGCTTGCCAAGCTGTTCGAAGCGGAAAGCGGAATCAAGGTCGAGCTCTTCCGCTCCGGCGGTTCGGCGATCCTGAGCCGCTTCATGCAGGAGTACGACGCCAAGCTGATCGCGGCCGATGTGCTGACGACCTCCGATCCGGCGGCGGCCAACGCCATGGCCCGCAAAGGCATGTTCGTCGCGTTCAAGCCGAAGGATTTCGACAAGATTCCCGACGCGGCCAAGGACCCCGCGGGCTATCATGTCGCCCAGCGGCTCAACATGATCACGATCTTCGCCCGCGAAGATAAGGTCACCGCCGCCGATTTGCCAAAGACCTGGACCGACCTCGTCAATCCGAAATACAAGGGCAAGCTGGTGATGTCGGATCCGTCCTTCACCTCGCTGCAACTCTCCGTCGTCGGCACGCTCTCGAAGAAGCTCGGCTGGAGCTACTACGAGAATCTGCGCAAGAACGACGTCATGGTGGTGCGGGGCAACGAGCAGATCGTCGATAACCTGAAGCGGGGCGAACGGCTGATCGCGGCCGGGGCGCTCGACTCCTACGCGGCCGACGCCCGCAAGGCGGGGCACAAGATCATGACGATCTATCCCGCCGACGGGACGTTCATGATCCCTTCGCCGACATCGATCATTAAAGGCTCGCCGAATCCGAACGCCGCGAAGGCGTTCGCCGAATTCATGATCGGCAAGAACGCGCAGAAGGTCTTTCCGGAGGACGGTGGCTACGCCGCGCGCATCGACGTGAGCCCACCCGCCGGTAGCCCCGATCTCAAAAGCTTGACGATTCTCGCCGTAGACTACGACGACATCGAGAGGGAGTCGGCGAATATCAAGAAAAAGTTCAACGAGGTGGTCCAGTAACCAAACGCCATGCCGCTATGCTCGGCGATGGAGGGTATAGGCTGCAAACGTATCTTCGCGCACTAACGTCGTCGAGCCAGTGCGGGATGCAATTGGGGGGAGTAAAAAACGTCGCCTGAACCGGGCCCTTTCCGACGCGGTTGATTTCGAACCGACAGCGGCGGATGCTAGTCGGGGGGGAAAGAGAAGAGAGAGGGGCGTTCATGGCGAACCAATTTGTCTGGGTGGATATTCCGGTGTCGGATCTCGATCGGGCAATTGCGTTCTACTCGGCGGTTCTGGGCGAGAAGGTTAAAAAGGAGTCCGCGCAAGATTTTGTCTTCGGCGTATTCCCCGACGCCGACTATTCATACATCAGGACGAACGGAGCGAAGCGAAGTAGGGCTTCCTGTTCGTCGCCGGCTGCCTCTACCAACCCCGCCCCGGGGACAATAAGCCCTCTCAATCCGGCCCATTAATTTACCTGAACGTAGATGGCCGCCTGGATAAAGCGCTCCAAGCCGTCAAGCCAAACGGCGGCCAAGTCATCCAGCCCAAACACCCGATCGGTCCGCACGGCTTCCGCGCCGTTATCGCCGACTCCGAAGCAACCGCATTGCCGTGCATTCCCCTCGGCCTGATGGATTAGCGCATGTACAAGAACTGAGGGATGCTTCGTTACTGCAAGAAACGTATGCAGTTTCCCTGCGTTTCAAGTACTCTGACTCTTCGATCCGATTAATGAACCTTGCCGAGCCAAAGCAATCCATTCCGCAGAGGGTCTTTGCCGGCTAGCTGCATTTACAGAATTTCCTATGGACCTCACGGAGCAGCAAGAGCGCATCAAGAATGAAGCGCTGAAGTTTGCCAGAAAGAACAAGAAGGCGATTGGCCGGCGTTTGACGAATCCGGGAATTTTTGTCGCAGAGGACCATCCCGTATCCGTGTTTATGGCGGGCTCGCCCGGTGCGGGCAAAACCGAGACCTCCAAAGAGCTGCTGGCAAGTCTGGAGAAAGACCGCTCTAAGGTGTTGCGAATTGAACCCGATGAGCTGCGGTGTGAGTTTGCAGGTTATACGGGTGCGAACTCCTGGTTGTTTCAGCCAGCGATCTCAATTCTGGTGGAGAAAATTCATGATCTTGCGCTCGATCAAAAGCAGAGTTTTCTGTTTGATGGCACGCTTTCCCATTACGACGTCGCCAAAAAGAACATCAAGCGCTCGTTGGGAAAAGGCCGTACTGTTCAGATTCTCTATGTCTATCAGGAGCCCCTGCTGGCGTGGGAATTTGTCTGCGCCCGTGAAGCTGCCGAGGGGCGGAGGATTCCGCCTGAGCATTTTATCGAGCAGTATTTCACTGCCCGGGACGTGGTCAATCGTTTGAAGCGGGAGTTCGGTCCGGCAATCAAGGTGGATTTACTGCTTAAAAACAACGACGGTTCGAGCCGCTTTTATAAGGCCGGTGTTGACCAAATTGACAACCATATACCCGAGAAATATGATCGCGTAGCCCTTGAGAAAATGCTCGGCCTGCCCTAAGTTTTAATACTATGTTCTTCTCCAAGGTAAAAAAGGTTTCCTCAACGCCTTTTTCGGACTTTATCCGTAAGGCTTCTTCTGAAGAGAAGAAGCGCCTCTATACGCGCGTGTTGAAGAAAGCTTCCGAAAGCCAAAACCGCGTGTTAGCCAAAGCTGCATCATCGAAGTAGTCCCGCCCCGCTCGGAGCGCCCGTTCCTTTGATCTTTACCCGTTAGTGGCTACTGTCCCTTGTAAATATAAAGGGGATAGGGAACTGTGAACGAAGGCGAAACTCGCGTGAAGGCAACCGGGGAGCGGAACGCGGCTGGGCGGAGAGTTAAAAATGTTGCTTGAACCGGGCTCTTTCCGACGCGGTTGATTTCGTCATTGCAGCGGAGGATGCTTGCCGGGGGAAGACAAGGGAATGTCGATGAAGAATCTACAAGCGATCGAAAAAAGCGGCGGCAAGGTGCTTGAGCACAAACACCCCATCGGCCCGCACGGCTTCCGCGCCATCGTCCTCGATTCCGAAGGCAACCGCATCGCCTTGTATTCACCATCGGCGTTACGAATCGCGGGCAACGAAAAATGAGAAATGTTTCATTGCAACGGCCTGTTGCCCAAATCAATCCCATTCAAGATAAACAATGTTAAAATGCGCGCGCATTGGTGACTACGGAGGGACACGCGCATGATGGGACGTGAAGATCCGATTCAAAGCAAGCTCTTCTACGCAGACTTCAATCTTGAACGGCGCCTCCGAG
>JBGPGJ010000154.1:0-5258 GCA_041483795.1 Sulfurifustaceae bacterium | reverse complement strand
TAGCTGCAAAACAAGGATGGCCTGCCCGAGACCGGTGCCTGCGCCAATTACGGCGCGCGGTCCGTGCGCTACGGGTTCACCCGCTTGCAGCACGACCAAGTCTTCATCGAGCAATCCTTCGATGCCATAACCGATAGCCGCGAAATCGTTGATGAGCCGCATGCGGCGAAAACTAAACTCGCGCGCCAGCGCATGGCCATTTAACTCCCAGGGAAGATTCGTGACTTTAACGTGCTGTCCCGTCGGTGTATCGCGCACCGGACCCGCGACGGCAACGCACACACCGGCGAAATCGGCCGAATGTTCCGGTTGCAGGAACGTACGCAGCACGTCGTTGAAGTTCTCGTAGGCGGCGTTCTCGAAGCGCTGCTGACGAATGATGCGCATCGTATCGGCGTCGCACTCGGCAATGCAGAGTAAAGTTTTGGTGCCGCCGACATCGCCCGCCAGAATGCGCATGCTCCCCTCTCCTCCCGTCAAATATCGGTTGGTTGCGTTGTTATGATGCAGTGCGCGTTGCTATACTGGCAATCCTTTTGCCGGGGTGGCGGAACTGGTAGACGCGCCAGACTCAAAATCTGGTAGTGGCGACACTGTGTGGGTTCGAGTCCCACCCTCGGTACCACACAAATCAAGGGGTTACGATTGCGTAACCCGCTTTTTATTTTTCCTCTGCTTTCCTCCCTCGCGATGGCCAGTGGTTCACGGGTCGCGGGGAGGTGCGCATCACCATTGACGTAGCGCTGCGCCCGGAGGGGCGCGGGTGGGACGCCGCGCTCAAGCTGCGCAATGCGGCGCGGGAGATGATTCTTAGGTATTGTGGGGAACCGGATGGTGGGGCGGCTGCGCCGGGGGTTTGATTTATATGGTCGAGCCGACTTCGTCGGCACTATATAAAAAAACGCGGGCGCTCCGCCCCTGCTGCCCCGGGGTCCATTTCTTTTGCGCGGCCAAAAGAAATGAACGAAAGAGAAGGCCGCCCGGAGGCGCCAAAAACTTCCTGCGCTTCTCGCCAAAGCCGGGCGCGAGACCAACTCGCCGGCGGCAAACAACGCCGCTCGGGCTCTCCACGGTCTCGCGCATACCACCGGCTTTGTCTGCGATGCTCGGCGGCATCTACGGGGTATGAACAGCAAACACAACAGCGATACCTACAGCTCGCCTCGGAAAATAAATCTGTCCCAGATTTTCTCGCAACAGCCGGCCGCCGCCCGCGGTCTCGCCGAAGCCGGCGGAATAGACGACGGCCGCACGGACGCCGTGTTCACCGCACTGACGGATCACTTCGGGAACGGTATCGGCGGACGTGGCGACCAACCCCAGATCCGCCAGCTCCGCGACAGCCTCGATCGAGGCGTAGCAGCGCCGGCCAGCGACGCTCGTGTGTTTCGGGTTGACCGGATGCAGGGCGCCGCGGAAACCGCCGGCCGCGATGTTTTGCAGCACACGCCCGCCGATTGAATCCGGCCGATCGGAAGCGCCGAACACGGCCACCGAGCGCGGCGCGAACAGACGATCGAGATAGTGCCGTGTCATGACTTCTCTAGTGCGGGCGTCCGCGCTCGCTATATTTAAAACGCATCGCGCGCTGTCTCACCGGACCAACAACACGGCGCACTCCACCCGCTCGAGCAACGCGTGTACCGTCTGCGCATCGAGCGCATCGCTGTCGGCGGCCAAGGCGAGCGTCCCGATGCGCTCATCGCGTACGGCGCGCGCAAGCGTCGCCGTATCCGCATCGACGAACCAGCGATAACGCGCCTTCACCTGCAAGGGCTCGAGGCGCGACACCGCCGTTTCTCTCAGGCGCTGCTCCGATTCGGCATCGTCGGCGAGCAGAAACACGACCAGATCCCCGCTCTCGGCCTGTGTGAGCCGGGCGGCAAGTACGAACGCCTGCGCCGACGCAGGCGACTCGTCGAAGAGCACGCCGACGGGTGTCCGGACGGTGGCGCCATGCGGCAGGATCAGCAGCGTGCGCGCCGCGCGTTCGATAACCGCTTGTGCCGTTGAACCGACGCGCGCGCGACGACTGCCCGGCGTGCTCACCGTCCCGAGCGCGATCAGATCGGCCTCGATCTCGGCGCCGAGCAGTTCCGTCACCACTTGCCCGCGCGCCACGCGAAACGTCCAGCGCAGCTGCCGGCGCCCGGCGGCTTGCGACAATGATTCCTGCGCACGCGTCGCCTGGGCGCGCAAACGCTGCTCCATCTGCGCCGGTGCGAGCGATCGCGCGCTCCCCGAAACCATGTCGATCTCGGACGCAAACGGTAGGCCCGCGAGCCGCAGCAGATTCACGTCTTCCACGAATAGTCCGAGCAACTCCGCGTCCATGCAGGCGGCGAGCGTCGCCGCCGCGTCGAGCGCGGCAATACTCGCGGCCGAGGCATCGAGCGCCACCAGGATGCGGCGGATGTGCAGCGGCAATTCCGTTGCGCTCACGGCTCCCTCTTCTCAGCCACCGCCGGTACCCCGAACGCGCGCGCCTGCTCGGCGAGCTTGATAAGCCGCTGTTCGACACCGCGGTTGACGCTGCCTTCCGGAAACAGGCCGTTTTTGTCGCGCGCACCGGCAGGGGCACCCGTCAACAACTCCAGCGCGTCCTCGACCGTGGCAACCGGGTAGATGCGGAACTTGTCTTCGCGGCAAGCCTGAACAACGTCGTCTCGCAACATCAGGTGTTTCACGTTCGCGGCCGGAATCACGACACCCTGCCCGCCATTCAGGCCGCGGGCTTTGCAGGTGTCGAAGAAGCCCTCGATCTTCTCGTTTACCGCGCCGATGGCCTGCACCTCGCCGTGCTGGTTGACCGACCCGGTAATTGCGAGCGATTGCTTGAGCGGCATGTCGGCGAGCGCCGAGAGCAACGCGCAAAGTTCGGCGCAAGAAGCCGAGTCGCCTTCGACCTGACCGTAAGTTTGCTCGAACACGAGACTCGCCGACAGCGACAGCGGCCGGTCGCTGCAATAGCGTGCGCCCAGGAAACCGGCCAGGATCAGCACGCCCTTCGAGTGGATCGGCCCGCCCAACTCGACCTCGCGCTGGATATCCACGACTTCGCCTTTACCCAAACGCACGCGCGCGGTGATACGCGTCGGGTGACCGAAATCGAGATCGCCGAGTGTCATCACCGACAGACCGTTCACCTGCCCGATCTTCGCGCCATCGGTGTCGATCAGGATTGTGCCGCGGCGGATGGCTTCCTGCAGGCGATCGCGCACGCGATCGGCGCGTTCAATACGCGCTTCAATCGCGCGCCGAACGTCGCCGGCCTGCACCACTTCTTGTTTTGCCTCGCGTGCCCAGTGGTCCGCCTCGCGCAGTAGATCGGTGATGTCCTGCACGCGTATGGAAAACTTCTCGGCGTCGGCCGCGAGCCGGGAACCGTGCTCGAGCACGCGCGCAATGGCATCGCGATGGAAAGCAAGCAGTTTTTCCCGGCGCGCGAGTGTCGCGATGAGACGCGCATGGAGCATCTGCGTATCGGGAGAGCGATCCATGTCGTCCTCGAAATCGGCGGCGACCTTGAACAGCTCGCGAAAATCGGGGTCGAAGTGATACAACAAGTAATAAAGCAGCCGCTCGCCGACGAGCACCACTTTGATATTCAGTGGGATCGGTTCGGGCTCGAGTGAGACGGTGCTGATGAGCGAAAGCATCTGCCCAAGCGACTCGATGCGCACCTGATTTGCCGAGAGGCAACGCTTGAGACCCTCCCACGCAAAGGGCTGCAGCAGCACGCGTCGCGCGTCGAGCACCAAGTAGCCGCCGTTCGCCCGGTGCAGCGCGCCGGGCTTGATGAGCGTGAAATCGGTGACCAGTGTGCCCATCTGTGCCAAATGTTCCACGCGCCCGATCAGCTCCGGGTAAGATGGATTGTCCATGTACACGACCGGGGCGCCGGCGGTCGCGCTACGGTCGATGAGCACGTTTACCTCGTAACGGCGCAGCGCGGCCGCATCCCGCCCGCCGCGCGAGATTGTCATACCGAACAGGGTCATCTCCTGCCCTTCCTCGGGTCGGCGAAAATCGTCGGCGTTCTCCACTACCGCCTGCTCCACCGCGCCGAGATAGGCGAGTACCTCGGGATAGACCGCGTAGCGCTCCTTGAACGAATTGATGAGATGGCCGACCGCGGCCATGACCACGTCGCGATCCAGTTCGCGGACTTGTCGCTGGTTCTCGCGCCGCCACTGCGGGACTTGACTGAAAATTTGTTCGAGTCGCTGGCGAAACGTCGCGACCAGGTCCTCGACTCGCTTCTGCTCCTCGGCGGGCAGCTTTTCGAAGTCTTCCGTGCTCATCACTTCGCCGTTGCGCTTGGGCGCGAAGGCCATCCCCGTGGGCGTGTGGATGAGCGCGATCCCGAGTCCGGCAGCCTCGCGCTCGAGTTCCTCGATCACCTTCTCGCGGTGCTCCTTGAAGCCCTGCTCGACTTCGTGACGTCGCGCACGATACTCGTCGCTTTCGAAGGCCGCTGGGATCGCGCCCTCCAAGTCTTCCACGATCTCTTGCATGTCGTCGCGCAGCTTCACGCCCAGTCCCGCCGGTAGACGCAACACGCGCGGGCGGTGCGGCTGCTCGAAGTTATTGACGTAACACCAGTCGGCCGGAACCGGCTCGCGCGCCGCCTGTTCCGCGAGAAACCCACGCACGATGGCATGGCTGCCGGTGCTCGGCGGCCCGAGTACAAACAGGTTGTAGCCGTCGCGGCGAATGCCGATGCCGAAGCGGATCGCCTCGGTGGCACGCAGCTGTCCAACGATTTCCGTCAGATCTTCCAGATCGGCGGTCGTCTGGAACTGCCACGGCCCGGTGTCGATGCAACGATATAGCGCATCGGGACTCAACGGCGCGAGGTGAGTCATGCCAATCCTCCTTGAAGCCGGATTGCGGAACTGGAGGACCATACTACACGGCACCGCGCAGGCGCGACGTTGATGCGGATCAAAAAGCGCTGCCGCGCTGCTGCTGCACGTTATGCAGTGGAAAGCGATGGAATCTTCAGGGGCTGGCGTTGCTCGCCGCGGTTCGTGAAGCGCGCTTCGAGAAATTTCAGCTTCTCCACGATGCCCGGGTATTCCAGCTCCGACATCGGCAGCATGGCGGCACCGAAGAATCCCTGGCGGCGCATATCGATGGCCTTGCCGGCCACGGTCGCGCGCACCGTGTCCCAGAATGGGTGCGCAAACGCATCCACTGCCTCCGTCAGCCGGCCCTCGCGCGTCGAGAACGCGGCGCAGCTCACCACCGGCGGC
>JBGPGJ010000153.1:0-5258 GCA_041483795.1 Sulfurifustaceae bacterium | reverse complement strand
TCTCTTCTAACCGAGCTTCGCCGCAATGGCATCGCAGACGAAGCGTGAGAATGGCAAACAGCAGGTGAATCCCGGCGACACGGCGTTAAGTATGTGAAACGACCGGTCGTCGCCGTCGAATACGAAATCCATTTCGAGCTTGCGCGAGCGAATGTTCAGCAATTGCGCACGGATTCCAGGCTCGCCCCAGTGGCGGAAGTGCTCCGATCTGACACCACGAACCAAGGCGCTCGCCAACTTCACCATTCGCGCGCGCGAATACTTGCGCAGCTCTTCGAACGCAAGGTGAACAAAATCGAAGCGCGCCGATATCAACAGGCCCAATTGTCGGAACAGAATCTCCGATAGCTCGGAAAATCGGAAGCGTGTCGCACCCGCATATTGCTCGCGCCACAACGCCGGGATTGCCGTCGGTCCAACCTTCATGTGACCATCCACGGTAATCGTGAAATGAACGCCGAGAAATGGATTGCGTAGGTCCGGCACCGGATAAACATTCGTGCGTAACGACTCGGTCGGTTCGTTTGAATAAAGGTACAAGCCCTTGAAAGGAAGAATCCGATAGTCGCGCCCAAAATCATAGGTGCGCGCGACGGCGTCGGCATACAGACCCGCCGCGTTGACCACGTAGCCCGCTTTGAACGTACCCGCGGTGGTTTTCACGACGTTACCGCTTTGGCTGACGAAACCGGCGCCGCAGCGGATCTTAACCCCTTGCCGCTGCGCGTGTTGTTCCATGGCCTGCAACACCGCCGTTGGATCAACCGAAGACGTGCGTGGCGAATAGATCGCGCGCCCCAATGTAATCGCCCGCGGCTCGATTTCGCGCACCGTGCGCTCATCCACGTCCTCGAGTTCAACACCGTTTGCGCGTCCTCGGCGTAACAACTCGTCGAGCAGGGGAAGGTCCGCCTCGCGTTGCGCCACCACCAGCTTGCCACAGGGGTTGATTGGAAGACCCCATTCTCGACAAAATTCCGAAAGCTCGGCATTTCCCTGACGCGTGAACCGGGCTTTGAGACTGTCCGCCGTATAATAGAAGCCCGCGTGGAGCACACCGCTGTTGCGCCCGCTCGCGTGTTGACCGCAACTCGATTCTTTTTCAAGCACCGTGACGTCGCAATCGGGATAGCGTCGCTTCAACTCCGACGCGACACAAATCCCGACGATACCGCCCCCAATTACGAGGAAATCAGGCACGGTGACCGCCACACCACTACCAGATTTTCCAGGGCGGCTTACCGCTCTGCCACAGGCTCTCTAACACATTGCGATCGCGCAATGAATCCATCGGTTGCCAGAAACCCTTATGTTTGTAGGCCGCCAACTGCCCGTCTTGCGCGAGCTGTTCCAACGGCTCGCGCTCCCAAACAGTGGGTTCACCGGCGATGTAGTCGAACACCGCGGGCTCAAGCACGAAGAAACCCGAATTGACCCATGCCCCGTCACCCTCCGGCTTTTCGTGGAACGTCGTAATCTTGGATTCATTCGCCGCAAGGGTGAATGCGCCGAACCGCCCTGGCGGCTGTGCCGCAGTCAGCGTCGCGTGCACCCCTTGGGCACGGTGAAATCGAACGAGATCGGAGATATCAACGTTGCTTACGCCGTCCCCATACGTCATACAAAAGGTCTCGCGGCCGATATATTCTCGCACGCGCTTGAGACGCCCGCCGGTCATCGTATTCTCACCGGTATCCACCAGCGTGACGCGCCACGGCTCGGCGTGGTTTTGGTGCACTTCCATCTTGCTGCTCGCCATATCGAAGGTAACGTTCGCGCTATGCAGAAGGTAGCTCGCGAAATAATCCTTTATCGCATCCCCTTTGTAACCGAGACAAACGATAAAATCGTTGAGTCCATAATGCGAGTAAATTTTCAGAATGTGCCAGAGGATCGGCTTGCCGCCGATCTCGACCATCGGCTTGGGTCTGACACCACTTTCCTCGGAGATGCGGGTACCATAACCGCCCGCGAGAATCACGACTTTCATTTTACATTCTCTTCTCGACCTTCAAATGCAATGGGCATCGCGGCAGCGCCGCACTATTAAACGACATCTGGGAATATCCACGCGAACCGCAGGCGCTGGGTTGGGCTTATCGCACCGGAATAATGTGCCCGGATGCGTCGGCTTATCTTTCCTTCGACTCCTTGCGCGCGGCGTTGAGCTCCTTGACGACGCCGCTTTCGAGCCGTCCCTGGGGGTCGTGTATGGGGTAGATGCCCCCCTTCTGCCGTTCGCGGACAACGTCACAGACGATATCGACGTCAATCCTCTTCTTCTGCTCGGCAAACCCGATTACGAGGGATTGTTCGCACAGGGAGTTGATGAGCCTCGGTGTGCCTGAGGAGTAGTAGTAGATCGCCGCACATGCCTTGGTATCGAACAGGTTCGGATCGCCGCCCGCCACTTTGAGGCGGTGGCGGATGTACTGCCACGTCTCCTCCAGCGTCAGTGTCCCCAGGCTGTAATCGACGGCGATCCGCTGGGCGAACTGGTGCAATTCGGGCCGGCGCAGCGTCTCGCGCAAATTGGGTTGCCCGACCAGGATGAGTTGTAGAAACTGATTCTTGTCCGAGTTGATATTCGACAGCATGCGCAATTCTTCCAGCGCCTCTATGTCCAGATTCTGCGCCTCGTCAATTATAAGAACCGTGCGACGGTCACGGCTGTACTCCTTGAGGATGAATTCGGACAACGTCTGATACAACTCGACTTTGCTCTTATCGCGATACTCGAGCCCGAACGCCAGCAACACCCACTGCAACAGCTCGCCGAAGCTCCGGTGGGTATTGGATACGAGACCGATCGTGACGTCCTCGCCGGTCTCGGTTAGCACCTGGCGAATCAGCGTCGTCTTTCCGGAGCCTATCTCACCCGTAATGACGGTGAAACCGGCCTGGTTCATCATTCCGAACTGAAGCATCGTCAAGGCCTTCTGATGCTTCGGGCTCAGAAACAGAAAACCTGGATCCGGCAGGAGCGAGAACGGTTTCTCGTCAAATTCGTAAAATGCCTGGTACATCGTCTATCCCTCCTCAAACTGCCGCTGGAACCCAGCGACCTATCGACAATAACGAAAATCTCCGTTAGCCGACTGCCCTTGGCAGTCGGCCCAACAGGATTTACAAGGAACTTTTCTCCGCCGATCGATTAAGCACCGTTCCGATCAGGTTGTGATTGGACTCCCGAATCAGCTCCGCTGCCCGCGCGAGATCGTTACGCATCGTCTTGCCTTCTTCGGCCACGAGCAGCATCGAATCCAGATACGGAGCGAATGCCAGTACATCGTCGCCCGTCAACACGGGCGGCAAATCAAATATAACGATCCGTGTCGGGTAGCGCCGCTTGAGCTCCTGAACCAGGGCTAACATCGCGGGCGAGGCCAGCAGTTCCGATGAGCTCGGTACCGGACCGCTCCCCGGCAATATCACCAATCGCCGGATATGCGGATGAATCAGTATCTGCTCGACCGGCAACGCGCCGAGCAGGTACTCCCGCAACCCATTCTCGATCTCGAGCCCCAGGTACGTGTGCACCGAGGGTTGCCGGAGATTCGTATCCACCAGCAAGACCGTATGACTCGCCTCCATTGCCAGGCTGATGCTGAGATTGATCGCGGTGATCGTCTTGCCCTCCCCGCGCTTCGGACTCGTGATCCCTAGGGTGCGCCAACCATTGGCGCGCATCCGCTGGGACACTTGTGTACGCAACACCTTGTAGGCCTGCACCGCCTCATCCTGCGATTCCGCGGTAAGGACTCGATTCTGGCGCAACCAGCCGGAATAGAGCTCGACCGAACGAGTATGGGTATAGGCGATATCCGCGGAGACGAGGGCGCGCCCTGACCCCGCGACGCGGCGCTTTTCTTGTTGCGCGAGTTGTACTGCCTTGGTGAAGGGATCCATTGTCTTTGACGCCTAACCCATTAATTGTACGAAATTTTCGAGCCAAAAAAGCAATCGATTGGAAAATTCATCATGTCCTTACGCTCGACTTTCAGCAGGCCTCGCTACGCCGCCTTCTCGACTGACATATCCGGTATCACCGCTAGGGGAAGCGAGCCGGTTACACTTGCCACCAACTTCGCGCCGCGCACCGTACGGTCCATATACTCCGCCACGCTCGCGTACCCAACTCCACCGCCCAAGCCCAGCACCAACCCGAGCAGCAGGAACGCGCGTCGGTTCGGTATCTCCGGGCTATCCGGTAGCTGCGGAGGATCGAGGATCGAGAATCGCCCGCCCCGCTGACCCTTCTCCAATTCCACCGAAATCTCTGCACTCATCAGGCTCTGCTTGAGCTCGCGGTATTTCTTCACGTCGTTGTCATAATCGCGCTGCAGCGCCAGTCCCTCTTGCTCGACGCGAGGGGTCTGAACCACGCGACGCTCGTATTCGCCGCTCTTCTCCTTGGCGCTCGCCTTTTGCTCTTTCGCCGCCTTCAGGCTCAACGCCACGGATTCCAACTGCGTTTGTATGGCGATATACGCGGGATTGTCGGGCTTGATAGCCAAACCCACCCGGCCGGTGGACCGCGCGTTCTTCAACTGGTTTTCAAGACTCGCCAACGCGTTCTTCCGACGCACCACGTCCGGATGGTTCGCCGCGTATTTCTGTTGCGCCTCCGCCAGTTCCGCGCGTGCCTTTATGATCTCCGCCTCGAGCGATTCACGATCGTCCACGATGCCCGCCGCTCTTTTCAGCTGCTCAACTTCGCGGCGCAGACGGACGACATCCGGATGATCTGGCGAATAAACCGCGGCGGCGCTCACGTACTCCGCGTGCGCTTCGCGCAAGCGTCCGCCCGCGCTCTTGCCCGAGTACGGTTCAACCGTCGCGAGCTGCGCCTGAAGTTGCAGCTTGCGTTCCTCCAACGAGTAGATATTGCGCTCCAGATCCTCGAGCTCCTTCTGCGTTCGCTCCAGCAGCGACATGTTCATGCCCATCTGCTCCGGCAAACGCCCGGTATTCTTCTCCTTATACGCCGCCAATTGTCCCTCGAGCTCGGCCAAGTGCTGGCGCAACTTGTCTTCTTCGGCAGACAGAAATCCGGAAGCGCTTTCGGCCTTTTGCGTACGAATACGCTGATTTTCCTTCAGGAACAGCTGCGCGAGCTCTTCGGCAACCTTCTGCGCCGTGCGCGGTTCATTCGAGTCGAACGACAGCTTGAATGCGATGGTGGCCATCTGCGACGCGCCGCTGCGCGGATCGGTTACGCTCGCGCTGACTGGTTCTACCTTGATATCCCGCCGCAT
>JBGPGJ010000152.1:0-5278 GCA_041483795.1 Sulfurifustaceae bacterium | reverse complement strand
CGCGCACCGCCGGCGTATCCACCAGCTCGGAAACGCTGTTGATCTTCTTCAGGCCCAGGCCGCGCGCGGTGTTCGAGGTGGCCGGCGTGCACGACGTGCTGGCCAAGTGCATCGGCTCGCGCAACCCGGTCAACGTGGTGCGCGCGACCATAAACGGGCTGATGCGCATGCGTTCGCCGGCGCGAATCGCGGCCAAGCGTGGCAAGACCGTCGAGGAAATTACGGGTTAGGAGCGCGTACCGATGGCCGACAAGAAAATCAAGGTGACGCTGGTGAAGAGCCCCTATGGCCGCAAGGTCGGACATATGGCAACCGTGCGCGGTCTCGGTCTGAGGCACCAGCGCGATACGCGCGTGCTGGTGGATACGCCGGCGGTGCGCGGCATGATCAACAAGGTGTCGTATTTGGTTACGTGCGAGGAAGCCTGACGTGCGACTGAATACTCTCAAACCGGCCCGCGGCGCAAAGTCTGCGCCCAAGCGTCTCGGCCGTGGCATCGGCAGCGGTCTGGGCAAGACCTCCGGCAAGGGCCACAAGGGTCAGCACGCCCGCGCCGGCGGTTATCATAAGGTGGGATTCGAAGGCGGCCAGATGCCGATTCAGCGGCGTCTGCCCAAGCGCGGCTTCAATTCCGCGATGGCGCGCGAAAGCGCGCAGGTGCGTCTGTCCGACCTCAATCGGCTCAAGGTCGCCGACGTGGATCTGGCGGTGCTGAAGGCGGCAAACATCGTAGCGGCCGATACCAAGCGCGCCAAGGTGTTTCTCTCCGGCAAGCTCGAACGCGCGGTCACGCTCAAGGGCATCAAGGCGACCAAGGGCGCGGCGGCGGCGATCGCCCAGGCCGGCGGTAAGGTCGAGGTCTGATGAGTACATCTGCGGCGCGTATGTCCGGTCTTGCCGGTCTCAGCAAATATGCTGACCTGCGCCAGCGCTTGTTTTTCGTGCTCGGGGCGTTGATCGTCTACCGCATCGGTACCTACATCCCGGTGCCGGGCATCAATCCGGTGGCGCTGGCCCAGTTGTTCGAGGGCAGCAAGAGCTCGATCGTGGGCCTATTCGACATGTTCTCGGGCGGCGCGCTCTCGCGCTTCTCGGTATTTGCGCTCGGGATCATGCCGTACATCTCGGCCTCGATCATTATGCAGCTGATGTCGAACGTCATTCCGCAGCTGGAGCAGTTGCGCAAGGAAGGCGAATCCGGGCGGCGCAAGATCACGCAGTACACGCGTTATGGCACGGTGATCCTGGCCACGTTCCAGGCGCTCGGGATTGCGATCGCGTTCGAGGCGCAAAGCGCCGGCAACATGGCGGTGGTGGTGAATCCGGGTATCGGGTTCAAGCTCATGACCGTTATTACGCTCGTGACCGGCACGATGTTCATCATGTGGCTCGGCGAGCAGATCACCGAGCGCGGCATCGGCAACGGTATTTCGTTAATCATCTTCGCCGGTATCGTGGCCGGTCTGCCGGGTGCGATCGCACACACGCTGACGTTGGCCGAAAAGGGTCAGTACAGTCCGCTCAAGGTGTTGGTGATCGTGGCGCTGGTGATCGTGGTGACGGCGTTCGTGGTGTTCGTCGAGCGCGCGCAGCGGCGCGTCACGGTGAACTACGCCAAGCGCCAGGTCGGGCGCCAGATCATGGCCGGCCAGACCAGCCATCTGCCGCTCAAGATCAACATGTCAGGCGTGATTCCGCCGATTTTCGCGTCTTCGATCATTCTGCTGCCGGCGACGGTGGTGAGTTGGTTCGGTGAATCCGGAGGCTTCGGTTGGTTGCGCGATGTGGCGACGACGCTGTCCCCGGGTCAGCCGATCTACGTGGTGCTGTACGCTTCGGCGATCATATTTTTCTGTTTCTTTTATACGGCGATCATCTTCAATCCGAAAGAGACAGCGGAAAATCTAAAGAAGTCGGGGGCGTTCGTCCCCGGCATCCGTCCGGGCGAGCAAACCGCGGCCTATATGGACGGCGTGATGTCGCGTTTGACGCTTGCGGGGGCGGCGTACGTGACGCTGGTGTGCTTGTTACCCGAGTTCATGATCGTGCAGTGGCAGGTGCCGTTCTACTTCGGCGGTACGTCGCTGCTGATAGTGGTGGTGGTGTGTATGGATTTCATGGCCCAGGTGCAGGCGCACCTGATGTCGCACCAGTACGAGAGCCTGCTGCGTAAGGCGAATCTTACCGGCGGCGGCATGGGCTTGTCGCGCTGAGGCGCAGCAGTTTCGAGGTAAAAGACATGAAGGTGAGAGCATCGGTCAAGAAAATGTGCCGCAACTGCAAGATCGTGCGGCGCAAGCGCGTGGTGCGGGTCATTTGCTCGGACCCCACGCATAAGCAACGCCAAGGTTAGGCCGGTCGAAATGAAGATTTTTACCAACTTCCCCTCTCCCCTTGTGGGAGGTGAGGCGGAACAGGAAAAGGTCCGGTGGACCTTTTCCACGCCGAACGGGCGCACATGGTTCGTGGGCGCCCAGGCGGGAACAAAAGGGAGAGGGGGATCGCCTTCATCGGTCCTATCACCCTCATCCCTCATCCTCGTCCATCTCCCTCAAGGGAGAGGGAGGCGAGCCGTTGCGCGCATGCGCGCGCATTTTGCAATAACGGCTTGATTTAAAAGGGTCGGAAACGTACACTCTCGCGCTTTTCCCGAGACCGGTTTAGGCCCATTTTGAGACGGAGATTAGGCTGAATGGCCCGTATCGCAGGCATCAATATCCCGAACCAGAAGCATATCTGGGTCGCGCTCACGTCCATCTACGGTATTGGTGACACACGTGCACGCAAGATTTGCGCCGCCGCCGGTATCCAGCCCTCGGTCAAGGTCAAGGACCTCGCCGAGGTTGAAGTAGATAAGTTGCGTGGTGAGGTGGCGAAGGTCACCGTCGAAGGCGATCTGCGCCGGCAGATTTCAATGAACATCAAGCGGCTGATGGATCTCGGCACCTACCGCGGGATGCGTCACCGCCGCGGTCTACCTGTGCGCGGGCAGCGTACCCGCACCAACGCCCGTACCCGTAAGGGTCCGCGCAAAGGCATCGTCCGCGGGACGGGCAAGCCCAAGGGCGACTAAAGAATTTTACGCATATGGCAACCGATAAACCGACGACTCCCGAAGCCGGCGCGCCCAAGGTCAAGAAGCGTGTCAAGAAGAGTATTTCCGAGGGCGTGGCGCATATTCATGCCTCGTTCAACAACACGATCATCACGATCACCGACCGCCAGGGCAACGTGTTGTCATGGGCGACCTGCGGCGGCGCCGGCTTCAAGGGCTCGCGCAAGAGCACGCCGTTCGCGGCGCAGGTGGCGGCCGACAAAGCCGGCCGTATGGCGCAGGAGTACGGGGTGCGTGCGCTCGAAGTGCGTGTGAAAGGCCCCGGCCCGGGGCGCGAGTCGGCTGTGCGCGCGCTGCATGCGCTCGGTTACGAGATCGCCAATATTTTCGACGTAACGCCGATGCCGCATAACGGTTGCCGCCCGGCCAAGCGTCGGCGCGTCTAATTACGGAGAGTTTACTTTGGCACGCTATACCGATTCAAAATGTCGCCAGTGTCGCCGTGAGGGCGGCAAGCTGTTCCTCAAGGGCGAGAAGTGCTTCACCGAAAAGTGCCCGGTGGAGAAGCGTAGCTACCCCCCCGGCCAACACGGCCAGGCCCGCAGTCGCCCGTCGGACTATGGTAAGCAACTGCGCGAGAAGCAGAAGCTGCGCCGCATCTACGGCGTGCTGGAACAACAGTTCCGCAACTATTACCAAGAAGCGGCGCGCCACAAGGGTTCGACCGGCGAGGATCTGCTCAAGCTGCTCGAGTCGCGCCTCGATAATGTGGTCTACCGCATGGGGTTTGGCGTCTCGCGCTCCGAGGCGCGCCAGCTGGTGCGGCACAACGCGATCGTTGTCAACGGCAAGCGCGTCAATGTCCCGTCTTACGGCGTGCGTGCGAACGACGCGATCGAAATCTCGGGCGCGGCGAAGGAGCAGTTGCGTATCAAGGCCTCGCTCGAGGCGGCGGAGCAGCGCGGCATTCCCGAGTGGCTGGACGTGGACACCAAGGGCATGAAGGGCGTGTTTAAGACCGCCCCGGAACGCGGCGATCTGCCGTCCGAAATCAACGAAAGTCTGGTAGTGGCGCTGTACTCGAAGTAGTAGTCTCGCAGTAGTTTTAAAAGTTGTCCCCTAAGGAAAACGGGTTAGACGAGGTCGTTCCCCATGCAGAGCTCTGCAACCGATTTCTTAAAGCCGCGGCACGTAGCCGTGCAAACGCTGTCGCCGACGCACGCCAAGGTGACGCTGGAGCCGCTCGAGCGCGGTTTCGGCTACACGCTCGGCAATGCGCTGCGCCGCATCCTGCTGTCTTCGATGCCCGGAGCCGCCGTGACCGAGGTCAAGATCGAAGGCGTGCTGCACGAGTATTCGACCATCGAGGGCGTGCAGGAAGACGTGATCGAGATCCTGCTCAACCTCAAGTCGCTCGCGCTTACGTTGCACGGTCGTCAGGAGACCGAGCTTAAGCTGAGCAAGAAGGGTCCGGGTGTGGCCACGGCAGCCGATATCCAGCTCGAGCACGACGTCGAGATCGTGAACCCCAAGCACGTAATCGCGACGCTGACCAAGGAAGCGACGCTCAATATGGAGCTGAAAGTGACGCGCGGTCGCGGCTACGTGCCGGTCGCCGCGCGCCCGCAAGAGGCCAACCGTACCATCGGTGTGATGCAACTCGACGCCTCCTACAGCCCGATCCGGCGCGTGTCGTATGCCGTCGAGAACGCGCGCGTGGAGCAGCGCACCGACCTCGATAAACTCGTGCTCGATATCGAAACCAACGGCGCCATCGATCCGGAAGAGGCTGTGCGCCGTGCGGCCAACATTCTGCAGGACCAGATTTCGGTGTTCGTGGACCTCAAGACTCCGGAGACCAAGGCCGAGGAGAAGCGGCAGCCGGACATGGACCCGATGCTGCTGCGTCCGGTGGACGATCTCGAGCTGACGGTGCGTTCAGCTAACTGTCTCAAGGCCGAGAATATTTTCTATATCGGCGACTTGATCCAGCGCACCGAGTTCGAGTTGCTCAAGACCCCGAACCTCGGCAAGAAGTCGCTGACCGAGATCAAGGACGTGCTGGCGCAGCACGGTCTTTCACTCGGCATGAAGCTCGAGGACTGGCCGCCGGCGCAGTTGAAGGAAAAGCTGAGCGAAGCCGGATCGGGCTCGCCCCAATGAACGCGCTAACGCGCGAATGAATCGTGAAAAATTGAAAATGAAGAATAGAATTTTGCATTT